>JANMSG010001170.1:0-7550 GCA_031389065.1 Acidobacteriota bacterium
CCTAAAAACGAGCTCTATTCCCGTGGAGAAAAAAAACAGAAGCAGAAGGAAGCTAACCATAATGAAAAAATTTATATCCATCTCACTCACACTATTTTTAATAGTAGCCAATTTCAGCACCATCGCACTGGCAAACGATGAAGATCAGAACGTAAATTCAGTTGAATTACGCGGTATCATAACCGATGAGCAAAACGCCTTTATCGTCGCAGCACCGGTCGTCGTTGAAGACGCGCAAGGGCAAAAATTCACTACCACTACAGATGAAAAAGGGCGTTATAAAATTACCAATCTCAAACCCGGAATTTATACACTCACGGTTGAGCTTGACGGCTTCGCCAAGTTCACCGAACAGATAGACCTCAAAAACAAACGCACTGTCGATTTCAACATTCCGCTGAAGGTCTTTATACAAGAACAGGTCGAAGTCAAAAACGATGCAGGCGGCATTTCAACCGAGCCTGACAAAAATTTATCGGCAACCATATTATCTCCGAAAGAACTGGAAGCGCTGCCGGATGACCCGGATGAACTGCTCGACACCTTGAAGCAGATGGCTGGCGCAGCGGGCGGCGCGGGTGATTCATCGGTTTATGTAAACGGCTTTAGCGAGCGTGGTCGCATTCCTTCAAAGGAATCAATCCAACAGATCAGAATAAACTCCAATCCTTTTTCCCCGGAATTTTCTGAACCAGGCTTTGCGCGAATTGAGATCATCACCAAACCCGGTTCTGATACCTTTCACGGCGGTTTTAATTTCCGCTTCAACGACGATTTCCTGAACGCGCGCAACGCGACGGCAAGCTTTAGAGCGCCAACACAAACGCGCAATTATGGCGGCAATTTCAATGGTCCACTTATCCGCAATCGTTGGGGTTTTACTGTGGACTTTAACCGGATGGAGTTCGATGACAACGCCTTCGTTAACGCGATAATTTTACCTGCGGATACGTTAACGCCGACACCTTTTTCGACAACGGTGCTTCTGCCTTCGCGCAATATGCACTTCTCTCTTCGCACAGATTATCTGTTATCAAAGAAACACACGCTGGGTTTGCAATATCGCTACAATGGCGGCGAGCGTACCCTTCAATCGGGCAACTTCGATTTGCCGGAGCGCGCGGCAACTTCATCTTCGCGCGATAACACCTTGCGAATGTCGCTGACAACGATTGCCACAGAACACCTAGTCAACGAGTTTCGTTTACAACTCAATCGGCGAAGCTCAAGTTCAAGGGCATTAAACGATGCTCCCGCCATCATCGTTTCTGAAGCCTTTAGTGCAGGCGGCAATCAAAATCAGTTGTTTGCTGACAACTCCACCGACGGACTCGAAGCGACCAATGATGTAACGTATACCTTTGGCAAGCACACGATCAAAACAGGCATGCGCGCCGAAGCCATGAAGTTGAGCAATCTCAGTCGCTCGAACTTCGGCGGCACGTTTACTTTCGGCAGCGATTTTGTGCGCGACGCGCAAGGCAATATCCTTGACGGGAGCGGCAAAATCATACGCAACCCCAATGGCGTGACAATAGACGCCAATAATCCCGGAATACCTGTAACCATCTCCAGCCTTGATTTATATACCCGCGTGTTGAGTGGTACGCCGGGCTATCGTCCGTCACAATTTAACATCAATCGTGGCGATCCCTTTATCGGTTTTACACAGTGGGAATTTGGTTGGTACATTCAAGACGATTGGCGCATATCGCCGAAGTTTTCATTCTCATACGGAGTGCGTCAAGAATTACAAACACACCTACAGGACAAATTGAATATCGCGCCGCGTTTTTCGCTCGCCTGGGTTCCTGATAAAGCCAAAAAGAGTACCGTGCGAGCTGGCGGTGGGATGTTTTACAGCCGTTTGGATACAGGCATTACCTCACAAACAATCAGATCGGATGGCATACATCAGCAGAATTTCGTGTTTGCTCGGCCCGATTTCTTCCAGACCATACCGACATCGTTTAACGGCTCAAGCTCACGAGTCTCAACTTACGTTAAAGATTCCGAATTGAACGCGCCGTATCAAATGCTTGCAACCGTCAGTTACGAACGTCAATTGCCTTTGAAATTATTCGGCTCAGCATCTTATACCTGGAATCGTGGGGTTCATCTTCTTCGTACACGCAACATCAACGCGCCGATTGATGGCATCAAGCCGGACCCTACGAAAGGGGCGCTTTTTGTCTATGAATCAACAGGCATATCGAACAGAAACGAAATGCGAGTCAATTTGAGAACAGGATTCAGCCCAAAGCTTACGCTGTTTGGCAGCTATACCTTAGCCTACACCAAGAGCGATACGGATGGCGGCAACCCTGCCAATCCATATGATGTATCCATAGATTATGGACGCTCAAGCAACGATGTACGCCACAATGTGTTCATAGGCGGTTCCATCACAACCTTTTGGAACATTCGGTTGAATCCATTTGTCAATATTTCATCCGGTCGTCCTTTTAATATCACAACCGGTCGCGACATCAACAATGATACGGTGTTTGCAGACCGTCCATCATTTGCCAATTTAGGCGACCCCGGCGCAATCGTTACGCCTTACGGCATATTCAATCCCAATCCGCTATCGGGCGACGAGATCATTCCGCGTAACTTCGGAGACGGTCCCGGACAAGTCAATGTCAGTTTAAGCATATCAAGGACCTTCGGGTTTGGTCCCGCAATTGGCGGCTTCCCGGGTATGTCAGCCGCTAGCGGCAACGGTTCATCAAACAATAATCGCGGCAATAACCAGCAAGGCAATCAACAAGCTGGACGCAACAATGCGCAAGGTGGCAACAACAATACACAAGGCAGCAACAACAATCGAAGCGGTTCGCAAACCAACAATTCGCAAAACAGCGCGATGGGTCAAGCCATGAATCAGATGGGAGCAGTGATGACACGCGGCGGCGGACCTGGTGGACCGGGCGGTGGTGGTCCCGGTGGTGGCGGACAAGGTGGTGGCGGCTTTAGCGGCGGCGGCGGTATGAGAGGTGGCATGTTCGGCGGTCAGACCAGACACAAGTACAACATAACCGTAGATGTCAGAGCCAACAACCTGTTCAACCATACGAATTTCTCCTTCTACAACGGCCAGTTGACCTCGCCTTTCTTTGGCAGAGCAAATAACACGGGTCAGCCGCGAAGGATTGAAGCATCCCTTAGATTCAGCTTTTAGTGTCGGACGTATTAAAGCAGTGGAGCAAGGAAAGAAATGAAGAAAATATTTGAATTCGTTATAACTTCCCTATTCGTTTTCGGATGTGTAGGAATCGTGTCAGCACAAGATAGTCCGCCGCCAATGCCGCAAGGCGGCCCTCCTGGCGGTGGCGGGCGTTCGATGCAAATGCAGATGCCAGCCTTCAGCGATTTTGATAAGAACAAAGATAAGAAACTCAGCAAAGATGAGGTTCCGCCACAAATGGCGCAATTCTTTGACCGGCTTGACGAAAACAAAGACGGCTTTATTGATGAGACCGAATGGAACGCCATGACCCGATTTCGAGGCGGACAAGGCGGCATGGGTGGCGGACTAAGGTTTGGCGAATCTTTGCTCAAACTACTCGATGCCAATACCGATAGCAGCGTCTCAAGCGAAGAGTTCGCACAAATAGAGAGTTTATTTGATAACCTCGATCAAGATAAAAGCAGCGAATTATCAATGGAAGAATTGAATCGCTTCAATCAAGTCCTCTTTCAGCGAAATAATCCGCAACAAAATCCACAAGGCGGCGGCAATCAACAGCGTCCTCAAGGACCAACTCCATTTGCTGACTTGGACAAGAACAAAGACGGCAAACTCGCACGTGCTGAAATGCCCGAAATGATGGCGCAGAGGTTTGATGGCATGGATGAAAACAAAGATAGCTTCGTTGACGAGGCAGAATATAAAAAAGCTACCCAGAGACCAAGACTCGGCGACACCTTAGCCAAGTTCATGGATGCGAACGCCGATGCCAAAGTGTCGCGCCCTGAGTTCGCGCAAATCAAAGTTCTATTTGCTCATCTAGATAAAGACAAGAGCGGCGCCTTGGTGACTGATGAATTGAATCAGTTTACACAGGCGGCAAACGCGGCAGCCAGCGAAGTCGCGAACAAAGCCACAGGTGGTGTTGATGTCAGCCAGTTGTTTGCCAATCTAGATAAAAACAAAGATGGCAAACTTACACCCGACGAAGTCACCAGCGAAAGAACCTTCAAGTCGTTAGACCTCAATAAAGACGCCACCGTAACCAAAGAAGAAGCGACAGAGTCTTTAAAGAAACAGGCAGAGCGTCGTCAGCAGAGCCAACAGAAACCACCTCAGCAGTAAGTAGTCTCCTCCTTCATCAGAGTCTTAAAACTCTTTTTGAGAGTCGAATCGAATTCGGCTCTCATTTTTTATTTGCTGCGCAGGTATGCGACAAACTGAAATTTGTCGAACCTCCCACCCGACGTAATCACCACCAATCCCGAATCAAGCATTCATCAAATAATTTCCATTCTGGTGTATTTTTTCGTTTGTTCTTCGCTCTATTGTGTGCCACGATTTGGCTGTTCAATTTTTTTGCACCTCAAGGATACGATTTCTGCGTATTACTTTTGGGACATGTCATATACTTGTCCTGGCCAAACGACTAATTTCACATATGATTTCTGCGAACTACTCTTGGGAGGAAGGCAACAATGGCAAGCTTAACCTTTGACGCAGCCGCTCATCTGCTCAGAAGAATGGGATTCGGCGGCAGCCCCGAAGATATTGACGCTCTCGTCGCTCGCGGGCGCGAAGGTGCGGTTGATACCCTCATCAATTACCAGCAAATTGATAATTCCGCGCTCGATAGTTTGATTCAACGCAGTTTCGATCTTTCCAACCCTGATGAATTCACGAAATTTAATCGCAGCGAATTGCAACGCTGGTGGTTTGTGCGAATGATTCACACGCGCAGACCTTTTGAAGAGAAGATGACGCTCTTCTGGCATAACCATTTCGCCACCGCCGGATCAAAAGTTGATGACCGCTTTATGTACGTTCAAAACCTTAAGCTGCGGGCTCAGGCGCTCGACAGGTTTGACGCTTTGCTGCTTACGGTTTCGCAAGATCCGGCGATGCTCCTATGGCTTGATGGCGTCGTCAATGTCAAAAACAGCCCGAATGAAAATTTTGGACGCGAATTGCAAGAGCTTTTCACCATGGGCATTTACGACGTGGTTACCGGACAAGCGAACTACACCGAAGACGATGTCAAAGAGATCGCCCGCGCTTTTACAGGTTGGAAATTCTTCATAAACAGAGCAAATGCAGCCCGTGACCCTTTCAATTTTCAGTTCTTCGTCAACCCTCCAGAACACGATGAATCGCCAAAAACTATCTATGGTCAAACGGCAAACTACCGCGGCGAAGATGTCATAACGATTGTCTCAGCCAAGCGCGCCACCGCACGTTACCTGGTAAAGAAGTTATTCGAGTTCTTTGTCTATCCTTTGAGTTCAAGCGCCGCCGACAAAGCGACGATTGAAAAATTCGCTGACGTTTATATGAGTAGCAATCACTCGATCAAAGAGCTGGTTCGAGCGATTTTTATCTCAGACGAATTCTTCAGCGAACAAGCGCAATTCGCTTTAGTCAAATCGCCTGTCGAATTGGTCGTCGGCGCAATTCGTATGACCGGCGCGAAATACAATCCGGGCAATACCAACACGCGCACTTCGTCAAATATTGCAGCACAAATCTCAGCCTTTATGGGTCAAGAAGTCTTCAACCCGCCCGACGTTGCCGGTTGGAATTTGAACCTTGGATGGATTAACACCTCCTGGCTTTTAAACCGCTTTACCTATGCCGATTTTTTAGCGATCACACGCATAGGAGACCCGAACGCGACTGGCGTTTTCATCCTGCACGAACAGCTCAAGAAACACACCAAAGCCAGCGCCAAAAAGACTGTCAGAAATTTTCTTTCCCTGTTAGGACCACTGACGATTGACGCCAAGACTGTCAAGTTATTGCGCGACTATCTGCAAACCAACGACGCGGGCGCTTTTGTTGAATTTACAGGCGACGATAATGCGATTGATAAGAAGGTGCGCGGACTGCTTCATTTGATTATGTGCCTCTCAGAATTCCAGTTGAATTGAGAGAAGCATAGAGAATGAATTTGCAGGTGAGAGGCTTAGCGAAAGCAACTCTTCCGAAAGCGCTGAAAATTTGGAGTTCCGCCCGAAGGCTTTACTCCAAACTTTATTCTCAGGAGAAAATTATGCCAACGACCAGAAGAGAATTTATTAAACGAGGCGCCGGTGCGGTTTCCGTAGGGCTTGTGATGCCTGGCCTCTTGCTTCGTGAAGCGCGAGGACAATCAGCAGATACGCAAAACAAGCGCAAGCTCGTCATCATTCAACTGGCTGGTGGAAACGACGGCTTCAATACAGTCATTCCTTTCACCGATTCGCGTTACCTCGCCCTGCGACCGACGCTTGCTTTCAAAGGACCTGATTTGCAACCCGCTCAGGGAACCTCAATGATCATCTCGAACGAGTTTGGTCTGCATCCGGCGATGACGGAAATCAAAAGTCTCTGGGATCAAAACAAAGTCGCCATCACATTAGGCGTTGGCTATCCGAACGCCAATCTATCGCACTTTTTATCCATGGACATCTGGCACACCGCTGACACGAGCGGTCTGGCAGGCAAAGGCTGGCTGGGGAAATACGCGGACATCGCGCTCATAGGCAAACAAGGGCTGCCCGCCGCATCAATCGGCGGCGAGTCACCAAAAACTTTTTACGCCAACAAACTGGTGATTCCCAATATCATTAACTTTGACTTCTACAATTTTCTCACAGACCCTGGCTATCCAGGCGATAGCAGAAATCAAATCAACACCTTTAATGCGGCGGCGAGCCGCGTTTTGCCAGGCGATAAATTCATAGGCTCTATAAACAACACCGCATTTGAATCGGTGGCGAGCGCGCAAAAAGTTCAAACGGCTATTGCCGGTTACCAATCATCCGTAAGTTACAATCCGCAAAATCCGCTGGCGGTTGCTTTGAAGATGTTGGCGCAAATCATCACAACGATGCCGGAAGCCAATCTCCTCTATGTTCAGATGGGCGGTTTCGACAATCACGCCTATCAAATTGGGAGCCCCAATGGGAACGTGAACAAATTCGCAGGCACGCACTTTGTCTTGCTCAAATGGTTTTCCGAAGCGGTGAAATCTTTTTATGATGACCTTGTTGAGCATCAAATGGCGGACGATGTTTTGATGATGCAGTGGTCTGAATTTGGGCGCAGACCCGGCGAAAACGCTTCATACGGAACCGATCACGGAAGTGTTACGCCGATGTTTCTGATTGGCAATCCAGTTCAGGGAGGGCTTTATGGCCAACAGCCCTCGCTTGGGGTTACGGATTTGGACAATGCCGGCAATCCAAAATTCAAAGTGGATTTTCGAGCCGTTTATGCAACGATTTTAAGCCAATGGCTCGGCACGGATGCGCGGGCAGTGCTGGGCGCGCAGTACGAGAATGTAGGCTTTTTGGGCTAAGTCAAAACCGCCTGCGGT
>JANMSG010000001.1:0-10159 GCA_031389065.1 Acidobacteriota bacterium
TGCGCCAAAAGAGATCTTGGCATTGTTCGGCTTTGCCGCCTAAGGCTTTGGCTTTATAATCCGATTTCTCAAAAAAACATTTTCTTAAAAGCTATAGTTACGCTTGCTCGGCTGTCTTCACCTGTTCAACGATTTTGACTGGTTCGGCTTGAGCCTTCGCTTGTTGAGCTTGAATTTTCGCCTGTTCAGCCTTGGCGTCCGACAAAGCTCTGTAGGGCTCAAAGCACAGGCGGCAGCGAGCTTCATAAGAAATATCACCGACTTCGATTTGCGAATTGCCGCCCGCGACGCGCTGCGAATAGTGCGCCGGACCGCCGCATCGGACGCACACGGCGTGCATCTTTGAAGCGTACTCGGCAACCGCTAGCAGCGCAGGCATCGGTCCGAAAGGACGGCGCAAATAATCCTGGTCTAAACCTGCGGCGATGACACGCACGCCCGCGTCAGCCAATTCCATGCAAACGTCAACAATGCTGTCGTCGAAAAATTGCACTTCGTCTATGCCCAAGACCTTCACACCAAGGACGACGTTGGCGCGAAGCTCTGTCGAATTGCTCACGGCAATCGCATCAATGCCGCGATTATCGCGCGAGATGATGCGTTTGTTGTCGAAGCGATTATCTATCCCAGGCTTGAAAATCTGCACGCGCTGGCGGGCGATCTCTGCACGCCGAACGCGGCGAATCAACTCTTCGCTTTTGCCGCTGAACATTCCGCCCGTAATTACTTCAATCCATCCACCTCTTGGATTCAAACCGTCCATTCCATCCTCCTTTATTCAGTAGTCGGTAGTCAGTAGCCGGTAGTCGGTTGCTGCGGACGATGAAGAATGTAGGAGTTGTATTACGCTCTTAACGCCTAATCTTTATTCACCGGCTACTGACTACCGACTACCGGCTACTGCTTTTAATTCAATTTGCTTTGCAAGTTCCTGAACGCTTTTATGGCAACTTTATAATTGGGATTCAAATCAATCGCTGCTTTGTATTCGCCGAGCGCCTCGAACCATTTACCTTTCGCTTGATAGACGCGACCCAGATTGAAGCAAGGGTAAAAGTGCGCCTCGTACCTGACTGCGTTTTTGGCTCGCTCAAGCCATTCGATTGCCGAATTATAATCGCCTTTTTCAATCAAGTAAGCGCCGATGTCGTTATACGGATTGCCGAAATCCGGGTCAACCGCAATGGCGCGGTGACACTCAGCGATGGCGTCGTCGGGTAATCCCATAAAGCTGTAGGTCCAACCTAAAAAGGTGTGGGCTTCGGCAGTCGGGAAAGCTTCGATAGATTGCTTGTACAAATCTGCGGCTTCGTCTAAATCGCCGCGCATCTGCGCTTCATAAGCTTGTTGAAAAAAACGCAGCGCCGATTGTTTGCGCCCGGCTTCTTCTTCGGTCAACAATTCTTCACGCCCGAAAGGCATCTCGCCAATGCCTGTGTGCAAGGCAACGAATTGCTTTTGATCTTCTGTCGCGTTTACTTCTTTCTTCATAACTTCAAAGCAGGGCGCGAAGAGACTTTCTTCTCCCTTTCTGCCCTTCACCGCTTCACGTTTGGATTCGGAGCCATCATCACGAGCAAGACGACACGCTCGTTTGAGGCATTGCGAACGCCGTGCTCAACATCGGCAGGGGCAAGCACAATTTGATCGGCGCTCAAGTCTTGTTCTTCGCCGCCGATGTGAAAACGACCTGTGCCTTCCAGCACGCAGTAGATTTTATCAGCCCCTTTGTGGGCGTGAACCTTCTGCTCCTGCCCTGGCTCCAGACAATAGATGTCGGTGAACATATTGTCAGTCTCGAACAGACTGATCTTCTGCATCTTTTCTGACGAGAAGCGCTGCTCAGTTTTTAGATTCTTCGTTTCCATAATCCCAGTCTTAGATTTTGAGTTGTTGTTGATTCATACTGGCGTCAATCCAAAATCTAAAATCTAAAATCCAAAATTTTATTCTGCCGGAGTTTTCTGTCCGCGATGGCAAGTGTAACAAGTGACGCGTCCGCCGGCGCCGTCGCCGTTGATTTCATTCATACGTTTGATCATCTTGCGGGCGACCTGTTTCATCGGTTTGTCGTCTTTTTCAAAAGCGTCTTTGATGTGACAGAAATCGCAATCAACATTTAAGGATGATTTGAAGGCAAACATCACGCTCATCAAACGCTCTGCGGGAATGCCTTTCAGCAGTTGAATATTTTTGTACTCCTGCTCGGAGCGCTTTTCTTTGCTGCTTGCAGGCAATGGGTCGAGCGAAGGGAGTTCTGCGATATCGCCCGTCGCAGCATTCGGAGTTGCGGCAGTTTGCCCTGGCGACAGCGGTCCCGCCTGTACGGGCTTGTCAGGGTCAACAGTAGGATGATTGGGCGGCAATTGCGCCCCTGGCGCCACCGGACCCGGCGAAGTTGGCGAAGGCGTATTGCTGGCTGTTTGTTGCGGCAGGTTCGGCTGCGTCCAGTTGGCAACAAAAAATCCGACGATTAAGCCGAGGACGATTCCGACGAACCCAAAACTGATGTCTTCTTTGTTCATAATTGCTCCGATCTTGGAAATTTGAATATAATGGTCTCTTCAAAAGAAGCGCAATTCTAGCATAACTTTTTTGATTAAGGAGAACAAAACAAGCGATGAGTTTATCACCAGGAGATAAAGCCCCCGCCTTCAAATTGAAAAACGGCGAAGGCAACATCGTCAAGCTCGCGGATTTCAAAGGCAAAAAAATCGTCCTCTATTTTTATCCGAAAGATCTGACTCCCGGTTGCACCAAAGAGGCTTGCGGCTTTCAAGAAGACTTGCAACCCATCGAAGCGAAAAACACAGTGGTGATTGGCGTTTCAACAGACGACGAAGCTTCTCACCGGAAATTTGCTGAAAAGTATGGCTTAAAATTTCCACTGCTTGCCGACACCAATCGCGAAGTCTCGGAAGCTTACGGCGTGTGGCAAGAGAAAAATAATTACGGCAAAAAATATTGGGGCATCAAGCGGCAGACTTTCATTATTGATGAGAAAGGCAAAATCGCTCACATCTTTAAGAAAGTTGACACGGCAAAACACAGCAAAGAGGTTCTGGCTATGCTTGGAAAACTCGAATGAAAATGCAGAAAGTGATTGGCAATCTGCGCAGTCTGCAACTAACAAAAGGTAAGAGACCATAGTTGCTTACCTTTTGCCTTTGCCTTTCTGTTTTTACAACGCAAGATAGGAGGTGAGTCATCGGCTGCTTAACAAGGCTTTTGATGACCAATCGTGCACAATGACATAGGAGGGATTCATTTTGCTTTATTCATACTTAGAACTGCCTGTGGTTGGCTTCCAGAAAGCAGATTTCTATTTTTCTGCTTGTAGGGGGTTGTTACGGTGGAACGGGTGATAGGAACCTCTCTTTTTTGAAGGTTTGGCAACAGGGGAGCGGGCGTATACTTGTGGTATGGTCATTGCCTAAGAAAACTCCGCAGTTCGATGAGTTGCGCAGCAGCCATCATCGCGGGGGCGATGTTAGTTGCATAGTATCTCATCGAGATGACAGTTTTCCGCTCTGTTGCCACAAAGATCAATGTTCAAGCAGGAACAACTGACCTTTGTGGCTTTTTTTACGATCAAGGTAAGACTGGGAGGGCAAAGTCTTGGACAAGAATACAACGACATCTTATGAAGGAAGCGCTCCAGAGGCAAAACCCTTATTCACAGATGAGTGGCTAAGCTCATACTACTGGCGACTGGAACAGATGTTGGATCGCATTGAGCATTCGAGCACTCACTATCAGGTATTAGACATCAGCCGTTCGGCTACCCCTGAACAGATCAGCCAGGCCTATAGGCAAGTTCTGGCTGTGCTCAATCCTTCTAACAAACCAAGTGGCTTTCATGCGCCTGGGGAGATTCAACGAAGGATTAAGCTAGCGATGGAGAAAATTTCACTTGCTGGCTCCGTACTCTTGAACTTTGGCAAACGGGTTGAGTACGATAACTCGCTGTCTCGCCGGTTAACTGCGCCGCTGAGTGTGAATATGCCGCTCTCATCCTGGATAGCGCACTCGAATGCCGCTCCAGTAATGACAGCGAGTAACGGAAAACTTCAGGAGAAACCTCAGGAGAAGCAGTCTGTGCAGACCAGGGATCCAAAAACCGTGCTGCTGGCAGATCATCTAAGCCTCCAGCCGATTGCGACACAATTACCCATAGGGAGCGTACTTGCTACGGAAAAAACAGCAGACGATCGGCGACGAGGCAAACGACTCAAACTTTCCATACCTGTATATGTGACAGGATACGACTGCAACAAAAACAAGTGGCGGGAGGTTGCCAACACCATTGATGTAAACCGCTTTGGCGTCGGCATTCTGATGCGGACTCGCATACCCCAGGGCACCGTGTTGCATCTGACGCTACCGCTGCCTGTGAAATTACGCAATCACGGCTACTCTGACCACAGCTACAACATCTATGCGATTGTGCGGCGTGTGCAACCGCCGAAAGATGGATTGCGCCTGGTGGGGGTTGAATTCCTTGGTGAGCATCCGCCCATAGGCTACCTGCAACAGCCTTGGGGCACCTTCCATACGACAAAATGGCTGGGCGCTAACCGAAGACGAGAACCGCGCCAGATACGTGCGGAGTCTGTTGGTGTTGAGTATCTCGACAAAGATATGCAGCCGATGCAGTATGAACTGGCGATCACTGAAGATATAAGCCAGAGCGGGATGCGGATTTTTGTTAATGCGTCGCCAATGGAGTTCGACTATGTGAAGGTAACCAATCTGGCGAAAAACTGTAGTAGCGTGGCTACCGTTTGCAATCGTTTTGTCGGCAAAGACGGATTCGAGCGGCTCTGCTTACAGTTGATAGATACCAAGTGGTCACTTTAAAATCTCAAAAGCGGAAATGAAAAGCGTATAATAAAGCAATGGAATATGTAGATTTCACTGCCATCGCCAGAGAGGTGTTTAAAGAGAGGATCGCTAAAGGAACGATCAAAGATCTTGATCATCAGCCGGCGCAACAGATTATTAATGATTACAAGGAATGGCTGCAATCTTACGTAACCACGCTGACCTATGAAGAGCTTCAACGATTGGGAAAGATTGAAGAATTTGGCAAGTCCCTAAAGATCACAGGCAGCAACCGCGACGCCTACTTGAATCAAATTATCCCCAACTACAAAACCTTTCTTCTTGAAGCTGTGCAGAAAGCCAAGGCTCAACTTCTCGCCTAGTGTAAGCTTTGAAGCTGAAATTCAAGTTAATACTGATGTTCATAGTGAAAAGCTTGGACGCTGATTTGACAACCGAAAAACTACTGTAAAATGGCTGTCAAAACCGCATCAAACCTGTAGCAAGACAACTCAAATGGCATTCTCGCTGCAACTCGAGCGAGTTTGCGGAATGGTTCAAACCGCCATTTTATTGCCTCTTTCCGCGTCCAGAGAAACTCAACATTTTTCTCTGCGTAACATCAGTTAGGAAGTCAACAGATTGCACAATCGCTCGATGCCTTCAGTGATTTTTTCAGGCGTCTCTTTTGAATAAGCCAGGCGCAGGGTGTTTGCACCACTTTGGTCAACGAAGAACGGTTGACCCGGAACATAAGCAACACCGCGCTCGATGGCTTCAGGCAAGAGCGTTGTCATATCAATACCATTTGCGACTTCCATCAAGATGAAAAAGCCGCCGGTTGGTTTTGTCCAAATTGAACCTGCGGGAGCGTTTTTCTCAAGCGCGTTGAGCATGGCTTCTCGTCGCACTTTGTAAAACTGACGAATCCTCGGCAGGCGTTTTTCAATCAAGCCTTCATGTACGGCAGCCGCAACGATGGCTTGATCGAAAACGCTTGAGGAAAGGTCTGCGCCTTCTTTCAGGAGTTCCAACTTTGCGGCAATCTCTTTCGGCGCTTGCACCCAGGCGGTGCGAAGACCCGGCGCAAGGACTTTTGAAAAACTGCTCAAATAGATAACTCGCTCTTTATTCAATGCCGCGAGTGGTGTCAGATTTGTCGCGTCTTTTTCAAAATGAAGCTCAAAATAGGGGTCGTCTTCGATGATTAAAAAATCGTATTCTTCGGCAATGGAGACAATCTCTGCGCGGCGTTCAGTTGCAAGCGATACGCCCGAAGGGTTTTGAAAATTCGGTATGGTGTATAGACATTTGACGCGTTGCCCTGCAGCTTTTGCCTGTTCAAGCTGGTCGCGCAAATCGTTAAGGACGATGCCCCCTTGATCTTGCTTGACGCCGGTCATCCTGGCTTGCGCGTTGTGCAGTGCAATCGTGCCGCCGATGTAGCTTGGCAATTCGACAAGCGCAACATCGCCCGGATCAATGATCAATCGCGAGACTAAATCGAGCCCTTGCTGCGAGCCTGTCGTCATCACGATTTCCGAAGCGTCGCTTTGCACACCTCGCGCTTGCATAATTGCGACGACGCCTTCAATCAAAGAGCTGGAACCTTTCGTAGGGCCGTATTGAAGGGCGAATTTTCCGCGTTCGCGCACCACACGCTCAGCGATTTGCGCCAGCTCTTCGAGTGGAAATGTTTCCGCGCTTGGCGCGCCCGGCGCAAAAGAGATCACATCGCCGCGACCGAGCAATGCCGTCAGTTTTCTGATTTCGTTATGGCGTACATTGCGCCCTGTGGTGGAAAGAATTTTGTCGTAATTATTCACAAGATTTGCGACTCAAAATTCAGAGTTAAGGACGAGGCAAGGCTCTTCGCCTCGTTCTCAACTCTGAATGCGGGTTATTTCACAGTGAAAGAAAATTCAAAGATCACAGACTTCTCTTGTGGGTCGTTCGAGACGATTGTGACGGTTTTCGTGTGCGGCCCAATTCCTTTTCCTGTATCTACCTTGACTTTGATTTTGCCAGCCTGACCAGGCTGGAGGACTTTCGGGAAGTCCACAGCTGTGCATCCTCAGCTGGGGGTTACAGATTCAATGTTGAGCACCGCTTTGCCGACATTCTTTACGACAATATCGCGAGTCATATTTTTTCCTGGCGCGACCTTACCAAAATCAACCTTCCTGGTGGGCAAATCTATTTTTGGAGCCTTGCCAGCGTCAGCAATTGCCGGAGTGGCAGGGGAGGCTTGAGGAGTTGCCGCCGGTGGATTTGGCGGAATGATCGCCACCCCTCCTTCGGCTTTTACGACATTCGGATTATCGTCCGTGGCGCCCGTAGCGCTTGGTGTCTTTATCTCTTGACTCGGCTGAGTTGTCGGATTATTTTGCGTCGCCGGCTTTTGCTCTGAATTTGAACAAGCAGTCAAAAACATAGCTAAAATTAGTGTGCTGAGGAAAATTTTTTGTTTTGTCATAACGCGAATAATTTATCAGCAATCGGTTCGAAATGGCTAGAGATAAGTTTAAGGATAGGCGTTTGTCAAGAAACCAGATAATTTGCAATAGGTGGCTATCTAGTTGTTCATTAATCCCTCCTCACAATATATTGTGATTGAGCGTTGCGTCAAAATGAAGATTCCGGGAGTCAGTCATGAGGGAATGATTCGGTCATTCGTATCAGTCAAGACCGAATTGCTTATATCAATATGGCAGAAGCAATTTGACCAAATATGTAAGAGAGAAGCGATTTTTTTAGAAAACCGCATGTTCATTTTGTGGAACAGAAATTGAATATACCAATAGCGAAAGCATTGAAGACAAGTGGTGAGAAGCTCTTTTTAGGATTCATAGTTTGACTGGTAGTTAGTGGGCAGTTATCTCTGGCTACCAGTCATTTATTACTGCTAAACCGAGATTGCCCCACCCCCCTTCGATTTTTGCTGAAACCAAAAGCCTCTAAGCCCCCTTACTGATTTGCAGAATCGAGATCGCCTTTAAGCCCCCTTTCAGGTAATTCTCAAGCCCCAAACCTCACCCGTTGGCGCGGATGCCCCTTCGCCGTCCAACGAGCAATGTAACAGCGTCGGCTATGATGCGTAGCTCCCAAAATACGCATCAGGTCGGCGCTGTAAACATTTTTATGTGATTCAAACGACCAGCTAAGGCTTCTCTTTCTTCCGCGCGTTGGTGCGCCCATCCGTAGGTTGTGTGGTGATAGCGGCAACTAATCCCTTATTCGTAGCAAGAAGTAACAGGTGGTCCTGAAAAACAGGTTCGGCTACGATTTCAAACTCTTTATCCAAACGATAAAAATTGACGCGCCTGCCGTCGGCATTCAAAAACACGGCGATATGGTCGCCTCTGAGCGGCGCAATCATTGCCGCATCGCCTTCAACGAGGGGTGCGGCAGTGAGGCGACTGCCCATACGCCTTTTCCAGATCTTATTGCCGGTCGCGCGCCCCAGCGCATACACGAAATTGTCAAAAGAGGCGACCAATATTTTGACTTCAACAATCACGGGGGAGGCTTCGATAGCCGCCCCCGTGCGACTCTGCCATTTTACTTTGCCGGAGGTTTTATCAACGGCGTAAACGAAGCCGTCGCTGGAACCAAAATAGAAATTGCGCTCGTCCATCACGGGTGCGCAGCGAATTTTTCCTTTCGTCTGGAACTTCCATAGCTCTCGTCCCTTGTCCCATTCAACACCGCGCAAAGCGCCGTCGTCACTGCCGAAATAGACAGCCTCTTCGGTTATCAAAGCGCCTCCGCGAACCACATCCTGCGTAGCTGCTTTCCAGATCACTTCGCCATTTTCTGCTGAGATGGCATAGAAAGAGCCATCGGCGCTGCCCGCATAGATTCGCTCTCTTTCAAAGGTGAGCGCAGAGGTGAAAGGTCTGGCAAAGTCTTTCGCCCAGAGAGTGAGTCCGGTGATTTTATCAACTGCCCGCAAAGATGCGCCCGTTTCTGTGCCGTCTTCTGCGAGTTTGCTCGCCGCTATGTAGACGGACTTTTCGCCAATCGCGACAGCGGCGCTGATGATTCCGCCTGGTTCGCTCAACCAATGTCTTACGCCTGTTTCGCGGTCTAAACAAACCACACGACCGCCAACAAGGGGCAAGTAGATTCGCGCTTCGTCGAGCGCAGGCGCAAGCGTGGTAATGTCGTCGGCATAAAGCCAGGCGCGTTTGAAGGGCAGCGCAAGTTTTGATGTAGAAATTGCTCCGGCTTCTGCAACAACTTCTTGGGCACTATTTTTCTTCTGATTTTGCTTCGCATCGCGATTGTTGCTTGGCGTTGCGGTGGGCTTCTCATCTTTTTTTGACAATTCCTGAGCAAAAACGTGGTTTGTGTCAAAGCCATTGAACGCCAGCAAAAGCGTGAAAATGATTAGCGAGATAATCTGCACAACCTGATTTTTATTTCTTTTTTTATTCAGCATTCACTATTCAAACTTTCCGAAACCTTTTGATGCGAAAGCTTTATTGAAAGCAGCCAAACAATACAAAAACCCAAAATTACGGCTGCGCTGCCCCTCGTGAAAGTATTCGTGTCGTTCCAGGTCTTTCATTCGATTGAATGACCGGGCATTGGATGCAGAGGCCAGAAAATAGGCAAGACAAGCAACACAATGATGGTCAGGATGAGCGTCAGCCATATGCCATTCTTGACGAAATCCATGAATTTATACTTGCCGGGTCCGTAAACCAATATGCACGAAGGCTCGAAGGGCGTGATGAAAGAGACCGATGCGGCAAGCATAATCGCAATCGCAAAGGTGCGTTGATTGACTCCCAGGCGCTGTGCCGTTTCCAGCGCGATAGGCAACACGACAAGCGCTGCCGCCGCATTCGACATCGGTTGAGTCAACACAATCGTCAGTACGAAAAAGCCGGCTAAAATCAACATCACCCCGAAAGGGTCCGGGAGCTTGCCGACCAGAGGGCTCATGCCGTTGACGATGTGATTGGCAAGAAACTCTGCGGCTCCGGTCTTGTCCATAGCCGTTCCGAAGGCCGTCATTCCGCCGATTAAAATCAACAATCGCCAATCAATAATTTCATACGCTTCATCCGGCGTGATGCTGCGAAAGAGCACCGATAAAGTTGCCGCTCCGAGAAATGCTATGGAAAGTGGAAGCCATTCAAATGACCCCGCTACGATTGCCAGTATGAAGAAGCCCAAGGTGTACAGCCCGCGCTTTTTCGGCTTGGCGTTGGGGTGAAACTCTTCGAGAATCCACAGGTCAGGATGTCGTCTCAAATCATCCAGGCGTTCGGCTGGGCCTTGCAGCAAAAGCAAATCGCCGAATTTCAATTTGATGCGCCCAATC
>JANMSG010000030.1:0-2697 GCA_031389065.1 Acidobacteriota bacterium
GCCATCGAAAGCGATTGCCAGATCAGCATGATGTTCGCGTACGGCATCAATTGCGAAGCGCATATTTTCCAGCACCGTTGGGTCTGGATGATGATTTGGGAATCGGCTGTCAGGCTCGCAAAAAAGTTCTATGACTTCGCATCCCATTTCTCTGTAAAGCGGTGCGGCGATGAATCCGCCCATGCCGTTTCCCGCGTCAACTACGACTTTCAATTTGCGTGAGCCCAGTTTCACATTCGATGAGATCGTATTGCTGTAACTGGAAACAACATCGCGCTCAATTGTCGCGCCCTGCCCGATTGCGAAGTTGCGCGAAAGCGCAATGGATTTTATCTGATTGATCTGCTCGCCAAAGATTGAGCTTTTCCCTAAACAAATTTTAAATCCGTTATAGTCCGAAGGATTATGACTGCCGGTAATCATCACACCCGCGTCAACATTTTCAGTGAAAAGCGTGTAATAAAGCACAGGCGTAGGAACCATTCCAACGTCAATCACATCGCACCCGGATTCGGTAAGACCACGAATCATCAAGTCACGAAAAGGCGGCGAGCTTTCGCGGGCATCGCGCCCTACGCTCACGCGATTTGCGCCTTGGGCTTTGAAAAACGTGCCGATAGCGCGAGCCACTGTATAAACTGTGTCATCAGTTAAATCATCACCAACGATTCCGCGAATATCATATTCACGAAAAATATGTTCATTCATCAAGTATCTCCTATGATTTCTTAGTCGTGTGATTTTCACGCATCGCCTTCAAATTCGGCAACCTAAATCCGTAAAGAAGTGAAATCTTGGCTGACTCTTTACAGTAGTAATATTTTCTTATTGTCGTCGGCTTTTTTTTGGTGATATTCTTTTGCCGTTTTCTGATTCCGGGTCCTACGAAAATTATATTGTCTCTTCTGCTATTGGGACATATTTCCATCAAAAGTTAAGCAGTTACATTAATGCAAAGGAACGTTTAAGATGAAAAGAAAAATCTCGGCTCTTGTTCTCGCCATATTCACTGCACATTCTCTCATTGCCATTGATTTACAACCGCTTTCCTTACATAAATCTTCTGCTCATGTGTTGCAAAACAGCAACATCGAGGGCAACGTGAGCGATCCGGCAGGAGCTAAAATTGTTGCCGCGCGCGTTCTTCTGCGAACCTCTTCAGGCACTCCTGTTGCTGAAACTCTGACCGACGCGAACGGACATTTCACTTTTTCAAAATTGCCTCCTGACACATATGAAATCGTCGTGGAAGCAGCCGGCTTTGTTCAAAGTGAAGCGACCACTGCCACTGTGAAAGAGGGGGCAACAGCAAGCCTAACCATTCGGCTCAAAATTGCACCAATCTCGGATAAAATTGACATAGCCGCAGGCAATCCAATTTATGAAAAACTGCGAGCGGCGAAACTCAGTGGCGATTTCGTGTCCGTCAATAACCTTGTTCTTAAGCGCGACACCGCAACACTGACTTTTAAGCAAGGTCAATTCTATTTCCTGATTCCCGTAGAAGGTAAGATCACTGCCGCAGTTTTCATAGGCGAAGGTGAATTTCAGATGACCCCTTTTATGGATATTGAGGGGAAAAATTTAAGCATCTATACAGGCACGCCATCTTTCAATGACCGCTTCAACAAGCTGGTTTTACGATTTACTGACACTACATACGATGAAATCATCAAACACGGCGAAGCCAAAACGGGCGCGGTGCATTCGGACGCGCAAAACGCCCTGGAAAACCATAGAAAATTGTTGAGAAAAGGAAGGTATGGACTCGCAAGCCTTGCTGCCGTATTGCTGCGCTACAACCTGGATGGGCGCATCCTGATGGATTTAATGTGGCCCGGTCAACAAGGTTTATTTAACGCCTACTTTGATGGAAAACAGTTTGGCGATATGCTCTACAGCATAGACCCGCTCGGGGTCCCCTACGTCAATCCTGAAGAAATTGTGCTTGCGAACTTCAACGATAAGAGCACAGGTATATGGGTAGCCAGTCATATCACAGACCATTATCGTTCGGCTGCTGTCTTCGACGAAACCCATCAATTGGTTGATTTCCTCCATCACAATATCGACGCCACAATGAAAGGCAAGCGTCTGGACGCTACCTCCAAGACGAGGTTCAAATCTCTGGTGAATGGTGCCCGCGTTCTGCCCTTTGAATTGTTTGCAAGGCTTCGTGTTAAGAAAATAACCGACGAGCAAGGGCGCGAATTAAAGTTTATTCAAGAGGATAGAGATGAAGATGCAGACTTGTTTGTGATTCTTGCCGAAGGGTTGAAAAAAGGACAGGAGTACGGACTGACATTCGAGTATGGTGGCGACGATGCGGTGTTGGATAGCGGCGGCGGCAACTTTACATTAGTAACCCGAAGCAGTTGGTATCCGAACTCAGGCTTTGGTGATGACCGCGCAACTTATGAGATGACGCTCAGAACCGTCAAGGGCCTTACAATGGTGGCAACCGGTCATCTGACCAGTGAAACCGTCGAAGGCGATAAGACCATCACAAAATGGAAGAGCGATGTGCCGCTAGCGGTTGCAGGGTTTAACTACGGTAGGTTCAAAAAGAGTTCTGTAGTTGATGAAAAGACCAAATACACCCTTGAAGCGTATGCCAATATAGACATTCCAGATTACCTCAAAGATATGCAAAGTCAGATTGAACAATTACAGGCACGAGGCATTCAAGTTCCCATG
>JANMSG010000102.1:0-8296 GCA_031389065.1 Acidobacteriota bacterium
GCCTCGTCGCATCGAAGTCCCCGTAGAGATACCCGAAGGCGTCAGCTACAAAGGCGTGTTTGGCGATGATAAGGAGAAATCGGATGCTAAGTATATGATGAATAGCGGCAGCGGTGGCGGCGGTAGGGCAATATATGCTCCTACATCACCTTCTCAACCACAGGCGAGCGCCAGCAAGAGTGTGGAGGTCAGGAAAGGTTCTGCGCCAGGGACGGGCGGAGGAATTGGAACAGGGAAGAGCGGGGGTACTGGCTCAGGCAGAGGCGGAGTCGTGCGAGAGAACAAGTCTGCTGATGTAGATAAAGCGGACGGCATAATCTCGCCAAAAGATGCAGAGCGACAACGTCTGCGTTCCAAATTTCATCCGTCGGTTGCCGCTGTCATTGAACGACTGAATAATAAAGCGCAACCTTCTGCCGATGAAGCAAAGTTCATTCGCAACAACAAAGCTGAAGTGCAAGTCTGGTTGTCCGACAAATCAGAAAGCACAATCGCGCAACTCAAGAAGTTAGGCTTTGAAATCGTGCTGGAACCAAAGAGCGCAAAACTGCTCATCGGTCGCATAGCGATTGATAAGTTAGAAGAACTTGCGAAACTCAACT
The DNA here is from genome assembly GCA_031389065.1 of Acidobacteriota bacterium. Lineage (GTDB taxonomy): Bacteria > Acidobacteriota > Blastocatellia > UBA7656 > UBA7656 > JACQDB01. Next base: position 603 of record JANMSG010000102.1, read on the forward strand.
TTGTAACGTATGTGTCGCCGATGACGACGAGTAATTAAAATCATCGCCCAAACGGTAGTTTAGAGGCGGTCTGAGGCCGCTGAAATTCAAACACGGGTGAGACAGAAGCATTAGATATGCGCGGATATTTTGTTCGTGTTAAGCTGTCGCTTCTGCCTCACCTGTATATTTTAGGACTTACGCAGGTGATGTACCGTAGGTTGTCCAACCTGCGGCTGACTTGGTCAACGCAGGTTTTGGAGCACCAAATGGCTTGCAAACTAAGACAGCAGCAGACTAGACAGTTACCTGTACATTTCTTGCGGAAGTCCTATATTTTTTGGATAAAGATTTTCGAGAGAGGACACCAAAATGAAAAAAATACTGCTTCTTCTAATCCTCATCTGCGCTTGTGAATTTGCCGCGCGCGCGCAAGAAAGCGGCAACAGCGTGTACGGAACTGCCAAGCGCAAAACCAGCGGCGTTGCGCTTGGCAATCTCTACTCTGTAGATCAAAAAGATTCCGTTCAGTCTTCGTTCATCGAAGCGAATGTTTTGATGAATGTGAAAGCCGATGAATATCTTGCGGTTTTTGGCGTTGCTCAAGAAGGCGTGACGCTGCTTGAAGGCAATAAAAAAATAGACGCGCAGGTAAACGATTTTCTTAATGCTTTGAAGGGGCTGGGCATAAATAGCAATGACATTTTTATTGACTTTATTACACAAAACAGAGTTTACGATTTTGGCATTGCCGGGAATACTGCCAGAGAAAAACTGTCAGGCTTTGAAGTGAAAAAGAACATAGCCGTTCGCTACAAAGAGAAACCGCTGCTTGAAAAGATGCTTGCGGCAGCGTCGAAGTCATCCATCTTTGATCTCATTAAAGTTGATTATGTGGTGAGCGACCAGGGCAGCGCACGCGATAAACTTCTGGAAGAAGCCTCGAAGATCATCAAGAAGAAGGAAGAAAGCTATGCTCGTTTATTGGGCGTAAAGATGCGCCCGGCTTCGGTCTATCAAGAAAAGTACAACACATTTTTCCCTTCGGAGATGTATAACGCGTATGTAGCTTATGAATCGGGCAGCGTTGAAAATAGCAGCAGTAATATGCGCGTAGTAGAGAAACGCAAAGCGAGTACGTTTTATTTTAATCCGCTGCACACAGGCGAATTCGATTCGATCATCAATGCGCCAGGCGCGGAACCGGTCGTGCAACTCACTCTGTATTTGAAGATCAAATATACTTTGAATCAATGAAGAAAGGGCGAAATTTTATTTGGTCACAACAGGCACTTCGGGCGGCAAAGATGCAAAGATTTCAAGCTTTATAAAGAGGGAGAATATTTACTCTGTCAGGCTTTTTTCAAGGCGCTTTGTTTCGGCAGCAGGACTTCACGCTCTATCTCGAAGACTTTCTGCGCGAATTTGTCCTTGAATAAATCAATCCCCGCTTGCATCAACACGCCAGGCTTGTCGTTTTTCACGCCGACGAGGTGAAATTTTACAATGCCCGCCTGCGCGTTGTGGTCGCGCTTTTCCAAAACTTGCGACGCGGCAAAGAGCGTGTCGCCCGCAAGCACAGGCGCAGGGTGAACGCCTTTGTCGTAGCCTAAATCCCATAGCGCGTTGGCCGTCGTGTCGCGGCTCGCAAGCGAAGCAACCCAGGCGAAGACCAAGGGCCCACAGACGACTCGCGTAGCCGTGAAACTTCGCTCACGCGCATAGATTTCATCGAAGTGCAAAGGATGAGAGTTGCGCGTCAGCATCGTCAGTTGCATATGTTCGCTTGTGCCAATCGTGCGCCCGTTGCCGTGAAGATAAATATCGCCTTCTTCAAAGTCTTCAAACAAACCTTGCGGACGCCCCGCCCACATAGGATTTTTTATTTCTGTTGCAAGTTCTGGTGGCAATATCGAATGATTGGTCGAAGCAATTTGTGAATCGTTAGTCTCGAAAGAATCATCATTGATGCGATTTTCAGATGAATCCGGATGAGCGCGATACGCAAGTTTTCCTGCGGGTATCAAAGCTTTGCGCTCGAAAGTGACAACCGCCAAATTATTCTGATTGACTGCCCTTGTGCGAACCTCAACGACGCCCCGGTCAGGCTTTGACTGAGACGCGCGCGCGCTCAAAACTTCCGATGTAAAAGTGAGAGTATCGCCTGAATAGGCGGCGTTTGGAAATTGCAAATTGATGTATGCGAGATGCGCGATGGCTTGTTCCGAAACATCGTGAACCGATGAACTCAAAGCAAGATTCATCAAAACCATAGGATGAACAATTCTGTCGCGAAAACCCATTTCACGCGCAAAGCGGCGGCTTGCATAAAGCGGGTTCGGGTCGAGAAACGACGCGGCGCACAGCGCTAACATTCCGTCGTCAAGCGTCACTTCCCAGAGGTGATGATACAGGTCGCCGACTCGGAAATCATCAAGCAAGCGACCATACTGCGGCGCAATTATTTTTTGCTCTTTTGTGTTCACGCCGACTACATTGCCTCAACGAGCCTTGAAGGAGCAAGCGCAACTGGTACAATTCCTCGTTCCAAAAAGGTTGAAAAAGCTTTACGAGACAGTTAAGTTCAACGACTGTGTTTTCGCAGGACGTAACCGCGCGAATATAAAAAACCATGTACACAGGATAAAGGGTTCGATGAAAAAAGATTCTACAGTCAACCAAACAAAAACTAATTTTCTAGCCCAACACTGGCTTGACGCGTTTTTGATTTTCATTCCGCTGGCAGTAATTTTTCATTTCACGCATCGCCCGGCAATCTGGATTTTTATCGCCTCAGGCCTGGCAATCGTTCCACTGGCGGGATGGATGGGCAAAGCGACAGAGAGTTTGGCAGTAAAATTAGGCGCAGGAATAGGCGGCTTGTTGAACGCTACGTTTGGCAATGCTGCTGAAATGATCATCGCCTTTCAAGGATTGCGGGCGGGTTTATCAGAAGTCGTCAAAGCCTCCATCACAGGCTCCATCTTAGGCAATGTTTTGCTCGTCTTAGGCTTGAGCATATTATTGGGCGGATTGAAACATAAGAATCAGCAATTCAATCGCACGGCTGCTTCTATGAGCGCGACGTTGATGGCACTGAGTGCCATAGGGCTTCTGGTTCCGGCGGTCTTTCATTGGGTCACCAAAGGTCAATCGACATCTGAAGCCGGGCTCAGTGTGGAAATTTCTGTGGTCTTATTTGTGACCTATGTTTTGAGTCTGGTCTTTGCACTCAAGACTCACAAAGACCTCTATCTGGGAACCTCTGAATCGCATCACGAATCGGCTGTGATGAAGATGAGAACCGCTTTAATCGTCCTGCTGGTTGCCACAGGATTGATTGCCTGGATGAGCGAAATCCTCGTACATTCGGTTACAGCAGCGTCTGAGACGCTTGGTATGACGCAAATTTTCGTGGGCGTGATCGTTGTCGCCATCATAGGCAATGCCGCAGAACACAGCACGGCGATTTTGATGGCGATGAAAAATCAGATGGATTTGGCATATCACATAGCCGTCGGTTCAAGCATGCAAATCGCTTTGTTTGTCGCGACGGTGCTGGTCTTTTTAAGCTATGCGATTGGCAAGCCTATGGACTTATTATTCACCACTTTTGAAGTGATTACGGTGGCGATTGCGGCAATGGTTGTGGCGCTAGTTGGGGCTGATGGCGAATCGAATTTGCGAGGCGCAATTATTCATTTATGCCTTCAGGATGGAGTTTGATTTTTCACGCCTTTGATTTCATTGTCCGGCAGACATTTTGAGATATAAAGCGCAGCGGGCAGATTCCACATTACGCCAATCGTAAGTTCTGCCAGAATTGTGTACCAATGATGAGGCGGATGTTGTCCGCCTATCATCATTTCAGGCAGAAACCAGATGAAGAAAATGAATCCAAAAATAAACTGAAAAAAACCTTCGGGCAGATTAAAAACAAGACCAGCAAATGCATACTTGAAAACCTCAAGAATCATCGCGATGATTAAAACTCGTTTCATCTGCTCATCCTCACTTGTGATTGAATCACAGGCTTAGATGCTACTCTTCTTCGATTCGCACTTTGCAATCGCTGAATTTTTCTTTCACCTTGACGATGAAATTCTTGATGGCAAATTGCTTGTACACTTTTAACGCTTCAACATTGTTGATTTTCTCTTTCGACTCCGCGCTGTAGCCGGTTATTTTCAAACGCTTGTTTTTCATGAAGCCGTTGGCTTCCAGATACCCTGTCACTTTCCAGTTGCCTTCCGCAGTCGGCTTTTCCCAAATGCGAAGATTCAGGCGCAAACTAATCTGCGCGCTTTCTGGACTCAATACACCCTCGGAAAGCAATGACTCGAATTCCTCTTGCGCGAGCAGTACGTCTTCTTTGAAGCCGAACTTTGGCAATTCATCTATGCCGAAGATCGCCGCGTTGGCTTGCGACAAAACGGGTTTCATCATAGGGAAAAAGATAATGTTATAAATGTCTTCTTCGCCTGTGAAAATCATCGCCATGCGCTCTATGCCGGGACCGATACCTGTCGTTGGCGGCATTCCATGTTCGAGCATCTCTATGAAATCGTAATCAAGCGGATGGAATTTGTCTTCGTCCAACTCTTCGACATTGATGGAGCTTTTCCATCTGTCGAGCAAAGCAACAGGGTCGTTCTGCTCTGACCAATTATCGCCGCACTCCATCCCCGCAATGAAAATTTCAAAGCGCTCAACGAAATTCGGGTTGTCATCCATAGGCTTTGCAAGTGGCGAAATGTCTATCGGATGACCGTAAATAAAAGTCGGGTGAATTAAAGTCTCTTCGACCTTTGCTTCAAAGGCTTTTGCGATAACCAGACCAATCGTTGTCTGCGGTTCGTTGAGTCCCAGCGAAGCGAGTTTTTCATTCGCTTCTTCAATAGACTGACACTCACGAAAATCTATGCCTGTGACTTCTTTGACGGCATCAGCCATGGCTATGCGTTTCCATTTGTTGCCAAAATCTATCTTGTGACCGCGCACTTCAAACTCTGTCTTGTTGAAGACAGTTTCGGCGATGTAGCGAAACATATCTTCAATCAAGTCCATGTTGTATTCGTAGTTTTCATAAGCGGTCATCGTTTCAATCATCGAAAATTCAGGATGATGCGAACGGTCTATGCCTTCGTTGCGAAAATATCTGCCGATGGTGAAAACCTTGTCGTAGCCCGCGGCAATCAAGCGCTTCAAATACAACTCGTGCGAGATCGCCAGAAACATATCCATATCAAGCGCGTTGACGTGGGTGAGAAATGGTTTGGCCGTGCCGCCGCCGTATTGCGGTTGAATAATGGGAGTTTGAAATTCTATGAAGCCGCGCTCGTACAGAAACGTGCGAATCGCAAAAAGCATGCGCCCGACTTTCTCGAAGACTTCTTTATGTTCCGGCGAAAAAGTGGTGTCCAAATATCGGCGGCGCAAAATCGCTTCGCGGTCTTTCAGACCAGCCCATTTGTCCGGCAGTGGGCGCAAAGATTTCGTAAGTATGCGCAAATGTGTAGGCGCGACAGAAATCTCTCCACTTTTGGTTTTCGTCACTGTGCCTGTTGCTTCAACGAAATCGCCTACGTCCAGAAGGTGCAAATCGTCGAATGCGAGAGAGCCCTCTGATTCAACTAAGGTGTCTTGACGCATATATAATTGAATGCGCGCCGTCTGGTCTTGAATATGACCAAAACTCAGAGCGCCGTGTGAGCGAAAAGACATCAAACGACCGGCGACGGTGACGGTTTGCCCATCATATGTTTCGTAATTGTTGACGATTTCTTCGGTGTAATGCGTGCGTTTCGAGCGTGAAGGGTAAGGATTGATGCCCTTTTCACGGAGCTTTTCTATCTTACTCAAACGAGCGTTGCGAAGTTCAATTATTGGAAGAACGCTAGACAATGGTACCTCTCCATCTAAATATATCTAAAGTGTAAGCTAGTGAGTTTCGCATTAAATAGTGGCGAGTGACAAGTGACGAGAAGTGCAAGGCGATTTGTGGCTCAAACAGGGTCCTTGAGTTATTGACGATGAAGTTGAATCTTTGTGAAGTGGTAGTCTGGATAGAACACGGATTTTGCGGATGGGGTGGATCAAGGCGGATTTTCTTTGCTTACTTGCGCGTTCCTTCCTGCCTTGCCCAGACAAAAATGCTTGCTACCGACGATAAGAAAGATGAGCCGAAAACCCGTAATCCCCAATAAAAGAACTGCATCTTGCTGCTTTTCAATGGGGTTGAGGCGGGAATGATTTTGTATCTCTTTTCTGTCTGTTCTTCTTCACCTCTCGCCATTACTCTTTCGCTCCGGCTTTCTTGAGCAAGGTGACGATTTCGCTTTGACCCTTGTTTATTGCGTACATCAAAGGCGTTTTGCCTGCTGTATCTTTCGCATTCAGGTCTGCTTTTTTATCAATCAAGGCTTGCACGACATCGCTTGCGCCATTGCTTGCCGCAATCATCAACACGGTCTTTCCGTCATTGTCTTTCAAATTCGCATCCGCGCCCCTCAAGAGCAAGGCTTGCAAGATGCGCGTCTGCCCTTCGCTTTCGGCGTACATAAGAGCCGTGCGCCCGAGTTTGTCTTTGGCGTTGACGTCTGCGTCTTTCGCAAGCAGCGCTTGTACGACTTCAAATCGCCCGTTGGTCGCCGCTTCGATCAAAGCGGTTTTTCCTTCATCGTCTTTGGCGTTGACGTCTGCGCCTTTTGCCAGCATCATCTGCACAGTCTTTGCGCTGCAACCCATCAGAGCGGTTTTATTGCCTATCGCTTTCGCATTCACATCCGCGCCTTTGGCTAAAAGCAACTGCACCATCGCTGCTTCATCTTCCATAGCCGCGCCCATCAAAGGCGTTATCCCGAAAGACATCTTCGCGTTCACGCTCGCGCCTTTGTCAATCAACATCCGAGCGATTTCGGTTCGCCCCTCCATGATTGCGCCCATTAAAGGGGTGACACCCAACATCGCGCTGGCATTGACATCTGCGCCTTTGTCTAAAGCGAGTTTTACGAATTCTGTGAGCCCACTGCCTATGGCGTTAATGAGCGCGAGGGTGTCTATTTCCGCGCCTTTGGCGATTAACAGGCGGGCAATTTCAATGCGTTTCTTTTCAAACGCCAGCGCCAAGGCAGTCCCTCCCATCGCGCCTTTGGCGTTTGCGTCCGCGCCTTTTGACAAAAGCAACTGCACGACCTCTTTGCGTCCCGCTCGCGTGGCGCGCATAAGCGGCGTCATCCCCTGACCGTCTTTGGCATTGAGGTCAGGGAGTTTGTTGAACACTGCCAGAAGGATTTCCGTGTTGCCGGACTCTTCGGCTTCTTTCAGAGGCGTGTCGCCAAAGCCGCTTTTAGCTTTCGGGTTTGCGCCTTTGTTGAGCAGAGCTTGAACGATTTTGGCATTGCGATTTTTGATGGCAATCGTCAAGGCGCTGCCCTCGTATTCACCTTTGGCATTGGCGTCGGCGCCTTTGTCTAACAAAGCCTGGGCGATTTCCACATGGTTATGTTTTACGGCGATGAGCAGCGGCAATTGATCGTCATCGTTCTTAAAATTTGCGTCGGCGCCTTTGTCTAGCAGAGCTTTTACTTCCGCAAGGCGCTCGGCTTTGACGGCGCGAGTCAAAGGCGTCTCGCCGGAATCATCTTTGGCGTTTACGCCCTTCGGCGCACTCCTTTGCGCCGTCTCGCTTCCATCGTCTTGTGTCCCTCCCCCCT
>JANMSG010000113.1:0-2256 GCA_031389065.1 Acidobacteriota bacterium
GCGAAGTGGCAAGCCGTCACCCGGAACTCAGCGAAGCGGAACAGCGAGAGACATCGCACAAAATTGCTGTCGGAGCCTTGCGATATTTCTTGTCGAAATTCACACGCAATTCGGTGATCTCTTTTGATTTCAAAGAAGCTCTTTCGTTTGACGGAGAAACCGGACCCTACATTCAATATTCAGTTGTGCGCGCCAATTCGATTTTTAAAAAACTGGATGAAGCAGGAATTGATACGCAAAAGGACACGGTAAACGAGCGCATGGCTGAGATTTTAACGAGCGAAGATGAGTTATGGTCGCTCATTTATCTTGCCTTGCGTTTAGATGATGTGATCAAGAGCGCGGTCGTTTCGCTTGAGCCTGCACACCTTGCGAAGTGGGCGTTTCAATTGGCGCAAAAATTCAATCTTTTCTATCACAACTATCGCATCATCACAGAGCAAGACGAGGCGCGCCGCGATCTGCTCGTTATAATTACAGGTGTAGTGCGTCGTCAATTGGTAAGCGCGCTTGCGGCGCTCGGCATCGAAGCGCCTGAACGAATGTGATGGGTGTTTCGATTTTTGTGCGGAGGATTTATAAACGATAGTTTATGCTGAATCCTAACTTGCTACCGGAGTAACGAAATGCTAATCGTAATGAAGCAGGAAGCCACTGAAAAAGATGTGGCGAGAGTTTGCGAAGTGATAACCGAACTTGGATTTGTGCCGCATCCTATGCCAGGCGAGTTGCGCACAGCCATAGGCATCACAGGCAATCCCGGTGCGATTGATTCCACACACTTTGAAGATTTGCCGGGCGTTGCCGAAGCGATTCGCGTCACCAAGCCTTACAAATTGGTCAGCCGCGACTTGAAGCATGACGACACCATCGTGCGCGTCGGCGAGGTAGAAATCGGTGGCGACGAGTTCGCAATCATCGCCGGACCCTGCGCTGTGGAAACTCCCGAACAGACCATGGGGATTGCCGAAATCGTCGCATCAACCGGCGTGAAATTATTTCGCGGCGGCGCTTTCAAACCACGTACTTCGCCGTATTCGTTTCAAGGTCATGGCGAAAAAGGCTTGAAAATATTGGCAGATGTGCGCGATGCCTACGGCTTGAAAATCGTTACAGAAGTGATGGACGCAGAGACCGCAGATATGGTCGAAGAGTACGCCGACGTTTTGCAAATCGGCGCACGCAATATGCAGAACTTCTCATTGCTTCGTCGCATAGGGCAATCACGCAAACCTGTCATGCTCAAACGCGGAATGTCTGCGACGCTCGAAGAATTCTTACTCGCTGCTGAATACATCATGGCTGAAGGCAACTACAACATCATCATGTGCGAGCGCGGCATTCGTACTTTTGCAGACCACACGCGCAACACCCTGGATTTATCCATCGTGCCAGCCGTGCAGCATCGTTCGCATTTGCCAATCATCGTTGATCCTTCGCACGGCACAGGCAAACGTCACAAAGTCTCTCCGATGGCTCGCGCTGCCGCTGCCGTAGGCGCAGATGGCATCATGATCGAAGTTCACAACCATCCGGAAAAAGCTTGGTCAGACGGGCCTCAGGCTTTATTGCCTGATATGTTTACACAATTGGTAAAAGACGTGCAGGCAATCCATCGCCTGCTTGAAGGGGCTTCTCAGGAAGTTGCGGCTCTTTAAGAAAGGCTTTGATAGAAAGCGCCAACTCCTTGCGAAGACCTGTTGGGCAGCCCTTGCCGGAAGGTACACCATGATAAACCCCTTGCTCAAAAAGATCGGTGTCAAGAAAGGGATGCGCTCGATCCTTGTAAACGCACCGCCTGAGGCGCTCGAGGTCTTAGACCTGCGGGGAGAAGACGTCTCACACAGGCTCACCGGTTCCTTCGACTACATTCACCTGTTCGTGAAGGATCGAAAGCATCTCGATGCCACTTTGCCAAAACTGAAGAGTCACCTGAAAGCAGGCGGCATGCTATGGGTCTCGTGGCCGAAGGGGGGGCGACTGGGAACTGATCTAACCCTGAAGAACGTCATCGCAATCGGATACAGCCACGGCCTTGTCGAAAGCAAGACGATCAGCGTTGATTCAACCTGGTCCGCAATCAAGTTCACCTTCCCAAAGGAAGGAAAGCAGTACAACAATAGCTATGGGCAGTTGAAGAGGAGCTCATAGCATGTCCTCTCCGAGAGGGCGGCCTAACAAGGGGATGAACCGGACGCGCAAGCAGCAAGATTCTTGTCCTCGGCGGCCCGTGCGCGCCGGTTATCCCCGGCGTTG
>JANMSG010000116.1:0-9349 GCA_031389065.1 Acidobacteriota bacterium
TGATAACAATCAAACTATCCTGTTTGACTGTGTTTGAATGCGAAATTGAAAGTAGCGAATCCATCAAAAACTATTCCCTGTCCCCTGTAACCTGTAACCTGTAACCTATAGCTTCGACTGTCTTGCTAAATCGAGCGCGGCTCTTGCTAAACCTTCTATGCGAGGACCAAAGGCGGCGAAGCGTTCATCCTGCGTTTGACCGCGCACATAGCGGAAGTAAATTTGTTGAACGACGACAGCGATTTTGAATATCGCGAAGATTTCATAAAAGTCTATTCTCGAAACGTCGCGCCCGGTAAGTTCCGCATAACATTCTGTAATTTCAGCGCGAGTCATCCAACCTTTCTGAATAGTCACAGGGCTTATCGCTTCTCGACGATCTTCGGGATCATCTTTCTCTGCCCAGTAACAGAGCAAAATTCCTAAATCAACAAGCGGATCGCCAACTGTACACATCTCCCAATCGAGCACAGCTACGACTTGCGAAGTCTCTTGCGGGTTGAGCATCACGTTGTCCAATTTGAAATCGTTATGCACAAGCGTCGCCGGTCTCCCTACCTCAGGGTCAGGTTCCGGCGGCAGTTTATCCATTAACCACTGGGCGATTTCGTCAATCTCGGAAATCTCTTTGGTCTTCGAGCGATGCCAGCGCTCTGTCCAACCTTTCACCTGTCGCGTTACAAAACCAACAGGCTTGCCAAGGTTTGCCAGTCCCGTCGAATAAATATCAACCGCGTGGAGCGCGCCCATCGTGGCAACCATGCCTTTGCTGATCTTGCGAAGCGTTTCTGAGTCGTTCAAATCTTCGGGCAAATCGCGGCGAATCACCAATCCCTTTCTTCGCTCCATCAAATAAAAAGGCGCGCCGATTACCGAAACATCTTCACAAAGTAAATACGGTTTCGGAGCAATGTTGAAGTGAGGATGGATTGCCGCAAGTAATCTGAATTCGCGTGGCATATCGTGAGCCGTCGGCGCAACAGGACCAAATGGCGGACGACGCAAAACAAATTCGCGCCCGAACAGACGAATCATATAAGTCAAGTTCGAGTGGCCGCCTGGAAATTGCTCAACCGCCAACGGCAAGCTCAAATCCAATGGCTCGCCTTGCATCTCTTTTGGAAGATGCTCACGCAAGTAGGCTTCCAGCGAAGCGTCATTTAATTCTTCACCTTCTCTGATTGGCGAGGTATCTGTTTCTAACAGGTTGTCGGTCAATTTTTTCTCCTGCTGATGAATCATAAATTACTTTGCAACATAGGGCGTCATATTAAGCGTTGATACCTATGAATTCAAGGGAGTAGGCAACAGAGAGTAGGCAGTGAGCAATGGATAGCAGGCCGTAGGCAGTAAGCCGTATGCAGTAAAGACTTGCAATGATTATTGATAGCTTACCGCTTGCTTTTTCAGATAAGAAAACCTTCTGTTCTTCTGATATATCTTGCTTTTCAAATGGCATATTGCATACTGCTTACTGATTTATTATTTTCTGATAAGTTGAAACTCTATTGTTACACATGATATTTTGCCCACGACAACATATATTGTTTGAAGGTGGAGCGGCGGTGAAATCAATATGGCAAGCACACTGCTTATAGCTGAAGACGACGCGACAAGCCGAAAAATTTATAGCGCCTTCCTGGAAGCCGAAGGATATGAGGTGATTGAAGCACGCAATGGAAACGCCGCCTTAGAAATCATTGAACGCGAGCCCATTGATGTCCTTCTGACAGACGTAGTGATGGAAGGCATGGATGGTATGGAGTTGCTGGCTTGCGCGCGCGTCATTCAGCCGAATATGCGCGTTATCGTGATGACCAGTCAGCGCACCCCTGCCGCAATCATCGGAGCGCTTCGCAATCAGGTCTGCGATTTTCTCTCAAAACCTTTCGAGTTAGACGAGCTTCGCGATTCGATTCAATGCGCCCTTGATCGCGCAACCGTTAGCAATATCGAGATCATTTCCGCCAAACCTGATTGGATAGAGCTGCGCGTTCCCTGCGATTTGAACGCCGTCGAGCCAATTCAAAAAGTGCTGTCGGAGATGCACGGTTATTTACCGAAAGAGACCCGCGAAGCTATCGGCTCGGTCTTTCGGGAAATGCTCAACAACGCCATTGAACACGGCGGCAAACTAGACCCCACGAAACAAGTCGAAGTCAAATACATCAAGATGAAGCGGGCGATTTTGTATTCCATCAAAGACCCCGGCGAGGGTTTCAAACTCGAAGAACTCAAACACGCCGCCATCGCCAATCCCGATGACAATCCTTTCCATCACATGGAAATTCGTCAGGAAAAAGGCATGCGTCCGGGTGGCTTCGGCATCATGTTGGCATCGCAAGTCATAGACGAACTCATCTACAACGAAAAACGCAATGAGTTAATTTTTGTAAAATACCTTGAAGAGAATGCTGAGCTTTAATTTTGCAGTTCAACATTTTCAACCCTTCGACAGTTGGAAGAGAGACCGCATTTTCCCCTCCGATACTTTCAAAAGCTCGCTCTAAAAAATCTTCAGCGATGAAGTGTTTATGACGCTTGTCATTCTGTGATTCGGCTCATTCTCCAGAGATCAAACGCAACAGGAATTGCATCTTTTCCCATTTTTGAAATCTATGTACTCGATCTTGAATCTATACTATGCTGTAGCTTCAAAATCGAAAAAGGGGAAACCATCCATGATATTGACAGATTCATCTTGCCACCAGAAAAGAAAACCTGTAGCCATAGGCTTTCTGTCACTCTTTCTTATTATCCTTTTCCTTGCATCAAGCAGCTTGAATCGAATAAGCGCATCTCCATACGAAGGAAATTCTTCTCCGGCGCGAAGCTCTCAAAAGAGAGAAAAAATTCAAGACAAAGGAGACTTCAAAGTCGTTTACCACAAGGTCAAGAACAGGAAATATGCTCAATGGCAAAAAGAATTGCAGGAAGAAAAAGTCCTTGAAGGAATCGTTACAGACCTCAACCAGACCTTCGCTCTACCAACAAATGTTTATGTAACTTTCACCGAGTGCGACGAAGTCAATGCGTTTTACGATCCGGAAACCCACAAACTTTCGATATGCTATGAATTGATTGAGAATTATTATGAGATCTTTGCAAAGCACGAAAAATCTCAGGACGCTTTGGATGATGCGGTGGTTGGCGCAATTATACACACCTTTTATCATGAACTCGGTCACGCGCTCATTGACATCTATGATCTGCCCATCACAGGCAAAGAGGAAGATGCCGTTGATCAATTGTCTACATTTTTACTGACTGATGGCACGGCTGCAGGAGAGAAAGCAGCTATAGACGGCGCAAGAGCTTTTTACCTGGAAGCGCAAGAACATGACACGGATATAGATGAGCTGGCATATTGGGATGAGCATTCTTTAAATTTGCAAAGGTTCTATAACATCATCTGCCTGGTCTATGGTCAAAATGAAAAAAAATTCGCCTATCTCGTAAAGAAAGGAGTCCTTCCTGAAGACAGAGCCGAGCGTTGCGCCGGTGAATACCAGCAAGTCGAGAAGGCTTGGGTAACCTTGCTTGCGCCCTACATAAAAGACTAGCTCTGTGGTTCAGCAAAGCGCCTGGGTTGAAGGCTCTTTGCACAGGGAGCAAAGTTATTGGCGCAACGAATCCTTATCAAGAGAAAAGCTTCGTTGCGCCAATTTTCTTTGCTGTGAACAGAAGCAGCAGTACAAATCGGATTAGCTGCCAGAGGCTGCGAAGTAAGTTCGCTATCTATGCCTTTGGCGGGTTTCGACCCTCTTGTCAAAGCCATCTTGCCAAGAGGTGCGTCGAAACGAGTTGCAAACTCGACAGATTAGATTAATATACACGCAATTCCAGCCAATCCGTGACGCGCTCGTAAATCTCCTGCTTCTCAGGCTCGTTGAATAATTCATGATAATAGCCTTCAAAAATCTTCAAGCGTTTATCTGCTGATCCCAGGTTCGCAAATAAATTCTCAGTCGCTGAGACGTTCGCCAATTTATCTTCTGTTCCATGCATCACAAGCACAGGCAGAGTGATTTGCGCAGCCTTCTTCTGCAATTCGTCCATTGCCTTTATCGCTTCGACAAACCAGCGTGTGCTGATCATTTTTCCGACCAGAGGATCAGCCGCATAAGCGCGCCCGATTTCTGCATCGCGGCTCAATACCGCAGGGTTAATTTCATTGGTCATTCTTAAGCGCGGAAATAATGCCGCACTCACTTTCGCAATAAGAAGTTTATGCGCCGGAACTTTTGTCGCGATCGCCACAAGCGGCGCAGAGATCACTGCGCCCGTTATGCCTTCGGGTTGTTTTGTGAGGTAACGCAACACAATCAGCCCGCCCATGCTGTGCCCGATGATGAAAAGTTTTTTTGATTCATTGCGAGCCCGAACCAATGACAACACATAATCAAGGTCGTTTTCGTACTGAACGAATCGGTCAATGTGTCCGTATAGTCCTGCTGATTTGCCATGACCGCATTGGTCATAGGTAGTCACCGAATAACCTTTGCTGAGGAGATGAGTGATAAGCGTTTCGTATCTGCCCGAGTGTTCGCCAAATCCATGAACGATGAGGATATCGCCTCGCGCCTTTTCGTATTCATAAACCCGCGAGTAGAGTTGCGTGCCATCCGGCGTAGTCAATGAGCCTTCTTTATAGTTCATCCTTGATTCGCTCTCCATGTAATTTCGTCGCACAGGTTAGTTGTTAGAGATTTTTTTTGCAACTATCGCCAAGACATTTCATAGTATTTTCCCATCAATCCCTTTTCAAATTTTCAGCGTAATTATCGCTTTCAGCACCTTTCTTCCAAAAGTATTTCGGTATCACAAATCAGTTCGATAAAAAAGGAGAGTAACGATGAACGGATTTCTAGGGACCGGCGCGACCTTCTACGCCGACTTGAATCTATTGGTGCAAACCGCTATGGGATTGGCACTACTGTACGGCATGACGCTGGCGCGAAAAAAGAATTTTCAAGCACACAAGATTTGCCAATCTTCCGTAATGATATTAAATCTGGTGATGATTTTTCTGATTATGTCGCCGTCGTTTCATCGTCAGGTTCAGCCGCAAATTCCTGATGGACTCAAGGAGACATATTACCTTGTCGCCTTCATTCATGCGGGTCTTGGCAGCATTGCACAACTCTTAGGGCTTTACATCGTGCTGGTTGCGGCAACAAATATTTTGCCTGAAAAGCTAAAGTTCGAGCGCTACAAACCTTGGATGCGAACCGAACTTGCGCTTTGGTGGGTGGTCATTTTCTTAGGGTTTGGCACCTATTATTTCTGGTACATTCGCTCAGCACCTGTGAAACAGATCGCGTCGGTTACGGAAACCAGTAAACCTGTGGACAGCAAAGTGACAGTTAAGATTTCCAACTTCCAATTCGAGCCGAAAGAATTGACGGTTAAAGTCGGCACCACCGTCGAATGGATAAATGAAACAGGTCGTCACACAGTCGAAGCCGACGATGGTTTCTTCACATCAGATATACTTCAGGCAGGTGGAAAGTTCGAGCATAAATTCGATGTATCCGGAACAGTTTCTTACTTCTGCGGGCTTCACGGAGACAAGGGCGGCAAGATGATGGCGGGCGTGATCAAGGTCGAGCCTTGAAGAGGAAGGGGAAATCTGACGGCCTTACTGGCGCGCAAAACATTGCCTGTCAAAGGCTTGCTTTAAGCATTTGACAGGCAAAGCAGATAGATAACCAAAAATTTATTTTTCGACGATGTCGGCCTTCATTGGACCAAGCGCGCCAAGTAGTTCATTCTTTTCGGTCTCGCCAACCTTGAATTTGTCCAAAGCTTTCACGAGGTCTTCAACGAGCGCGCCGAAGTCTGCGTCGCTTATGCCCAGCCCCTTATGAGATGTCTTCATATCCAGGCCTTTGTATTTGCAAGGACCACCGCTGGCTTCGCAAATCTGGTCAACCAACAATCCTTTGAACTTCGCAAGACGTGTCGGTTCAGAAGCCGTCTTGGCGAAGAAGCTGTTGATGCGGGTATCAGCCGCCACAATGTTGACAAACTCCTCAACCACTGCTGTGATCGCTGGCTTGCCGCCGAGTCTCACATAGAGGGACTTCTTCTTATCTCCTTTTTTCGACTTCTTGTCATCGTCTTTTGCCACTTTCGCAGCATCTTTATCTGTTTTCTTAGAAGCGTCTTTTTCCGCTTTCGCAGCATCTTTTTCTGCTTTCGCAGCATCTTTATCAGTCTTCTTAGAAGCGTCCTTGTCCGCCTTCTTCTTGTCATCGTTATTGGCCATGGTTCCATGTGTTAAAACATTCATGGAGCCGAACATCAACGCAGCTACAACCATCGCTATAGTAAATAATCTTTTCATTTTGAATCTTCCCTTTCTTGGAGTTTGAATTTTTAGGCTTACGCAATAGAATCTAAGATTTTTCCAGAGTCGTTGCGTTTTGACTCACCCTGCACTACGGCAGGGTTGAACGAGTCGGATTCACCGCAGAGGATTATTAGAAAGTCTTTCGCGCCGATTCACGAAAAACTTGTTCATCGGTTAACCTCGAAAGTCAATGAAGATCAAAAACTTTCCCAGTCCGCTTTCGCCATAATGTTAAACGGCCTTGTAGTAGATGCGAACCTATCATCATCTTGCTGATGTAGTTTTCACTACAGCCCGGCCGCTTTTATCAGTTCGCTTGTGCGACAAGTCGTCGCCCTTTTTAAGCCTTCACGACCTATAGAAACTCGCAAATCTGCTCCAGACTTGCGGTCGTACAAAACTTTACCACCGAATCGTCCAGATTTGCGAATCAAAGAAGAATATGTTTCACGAACGATTTCCAGTTCCGGACCGAAGACTTTTGCAAGTGGATCGTCTACCCGATGGCCTGCATCAAAAAGAGTCATCTCATATTTTGTATAAAACCCGCGACCCTAATGATTGACGCGCTTCGAAAATCAAACAACTATTTTCCAAACAACCTAAATGTCAGCCCCACTGTAAATGTTATCGGATAACCTGGCGTTGCGTGTATGCGAGCCATCACAGGGTCGCCCGGTCGCAAACGCGATTCAAAATAATTCTGCGTCTCGAAATATCGCTTATTGGTCAAATTGTCTATCGAAAGATTGAAATCCACCCACGAATGCAGTTTTTTCGAGACGCTCAAATCAAGCAACGTCAATCCCGTTGCCTGTATGTTTCTATCTTCACCATCCAAACGATAGCTGTTCGTGTAGCGCATTCTGAGCGAGCCGCTAATGCTTCGCCAATTCGATAGCGTCAATCCCGCATCTGAAACAAGGTGCGGGGCGCTGTCAACATAGATTCTCGGAAAAGTGCCGCGATAATAGGCGTTCATCACTTTGGTGACGCCGCCATTGAATGACAGGTTTTTGGTCAAGCTTGCTGAAGTCTTTACTTCAAAACCTGTCGCACGGCTCGCTCCTTTGAATTCAATGCTACCATCATCAGGTATGTAAACCTGCTCGTTCGAGCGGTCAATTAAAAATAGATCCGTAGCCAAAGAAAATCGTCTGAAATTGTGCGACGTGCCTACTTGATAAAAGTCCGTGGTAGAAACTTTTGCAGCATCAGGTTGTTGTACAACGCCTCGTGCGTCTTGACTTGAAATGCCTCTGCCATAGTTAAAATAAACGGTCGCGGGAAGGCGCGTCGAAGGCGTGAAGGAGAGACTCGCTTTCGGCTGAAAACGCGAGGCCCCCTGGGCGCCTGAAAATGCGGGCGACACGTTATCTTCAACCTTGAACCTGAAATAGTCGTAGCGCAAGCCGCCGCTCACGTTCAATTTGCCTTCAAACAACTCGACGTTCTGTTGAACGTAGCCAGCGGTGTTTGTCACACTGGAGTGAGCTTTTGTCGAAACGGCTATCGGGTTGCGCTCGACAGTGTTGTTCAAGCCTACGTTGATTTGATTGGCATGAAAATTTGCTCCGGCAGTAAACAGCGCGTGCTGCCCGAAGAGATGGTAAGGCTTGAGGAATTGCGCGTTGACACCTTCTTGCAAACGCGAATCATGTTGTTGAATCTCATCGCCGTTTACTTCATCATTCAAGAAAAAAGTAAAATTTGAATAGAGGTCAAACAGCGAACGCGATAGAAATCCATCCACTTTTAAAATGCATCCCGAGGGCGATTCTTTGCGATAGAAAGTTCCAAAAGTCCCGGTTCGCACACGCCCGCCATTGAAAGGATCCAGGAAAGCGAAGCGGTCAAGTCTTCCTGCTGCAACTTCATCAAGCGGTATTTGACCAGATGAAAAAAAGTCGTTGCGACCGGCGTTGAACTTAAAGCTCAAGTCTTCTCTTTCATTCAATCGCAAAGTGTAATTGCCTGTTACGTTGTCTCGTTTGTATCGCAAAGGATTTTTGAAAGGGCCGTCGCTTCGTGAACCTTCATAAGCAAACAGCGCATCGGCAGATTTCAGTTGCGGGCTATAGGCGGCAAAGGTCCTGAATGTATCAAAGGAGCCGCCTTGCAATCTCAAGGTAAGTTGGTGAGGTAAAGATTCTTTCAAACGAATGTGAACCACACCTAAACCCGAAAAATCGCCGTACTCGGCGCTGAAAGGACCGTTTAAAATGTTGACGCCTTCGACCAATTCAGGAGTCAGAGATTTTAATTGCCCCAGATAACCTTGTCCGTGCCCTTGTGTGCCTTGGTTCTGCTGTACGTTATCTACAAGGACTTTCAATCCGCCGCCGACACCGCCGTGATCTAAATTAAAACCGAAACGACGAACCTCTACGGATTTGCCGCCGCCTTCGTGTTGCCCTGCGTTGATGCCTGCGGCAAGGGTATGAAAAATCTGGTCGTCTCTGCTGAAAAGAGAGTTTTTGTAAATCGTCTCGTTTCGACGATCAATCGCCGGATCGAGTTGCGAAGCGGTAATTACAACGCTTTCATGAACACGCGGGACGACAAAGCGAATCTCCAATTTGATATTTTCAGTGGCGTCATTTGCAGTGAAATCTCTAGGCTGCGCGACTACATATTTGCCTTCGATTTTTACGATAAAGGCATGGTGCGGAACCAGCAAACTAAAATTGCCGGATTCGTCTGTCACAGTTTTCCACTCTCCGGCAGTTGACGAAACAATTACGGTAACGCCTGAGGCTGCTTCATTGTTATGATTTACAACGACGCCTGAAAGGGAGCGTTTTTCCTGTGCCTTAGCATTGAGAAAGCAGTTCAAGAAAAACGAAATGGATAAGAAAATGAGTGCGTATGGTTTTGTCTTAAAATAAAATTGAGACTGCATGATCTAACCTTTCTTGCTGATAGTTTGTTGATGCTTGGGTTTATTGCTTTTGTGTGATGGCTGTTTCAGATGTGAGTGTGGATGAGGATGGG
>JANMSG010000137.1:0-1661 GCA_031389065.1 Acidobacteriota bacterium
TAACGGATTCTCATTCTGCTAACCATCGTGCTGTATGTCCTACCATTGCGAAGAGTAGTAATCCTATAGGTAACTCTATAAAGATGTCTGCCCTGCCATACAGTGCGCCTCACAAAACGGGTACGCGACTGCCGACCCCATCTTTGTGCTACAGGCGCAGTAAACTCCGCGCTATGGTTGGCTCGAACCGCTGTAGAATTGATCGGGCTGGCTGATGCTACATTCGATCCTACGCCAAAGGTCAGGAATGCAGCCAATAATGATAAACCTAATATTCTTTTCATAATTATTTCTCCTTTTTTTACCATTCCTTACTTCGCGACAATCTTAAACTTTAAGGGAGAGGTGTCGCTCCTTTCATCCCTCATAATGTTAGACACTCTGCCACGTCGGTCGGTTGCACACAATTAGTAATAGCAGTGTTTTCAACGATTTGCGTATCTTATAACCGATTTCGGGCAATTGCTTTTAAGGAAATATCTCTCTACATTTCCCGTGCTTTCTGGCGTTGTTTCTATCAACTTGGCAGCGGAAATGGGTTAGTAAATTATCAACAAAATGCATGAGTCGTAGCCTCGTTCATTATCTTCTACATACTATTGCTTGAGAAACTTTTCGTTGACTCGATTTAGCAATCACGCTATTGTATTGCCAGCTCACAAAATCTGGGGCGATCATTATGCTAGTAATTGCGCACTACAATTCCTGTTTGTAAATCTTTCCGGTCTATAAAATTTGACCACACGCTGAAAGTGTACCTGAAAAAACTTTAGCTAAAACTTATTTGTTTTCGTTTGCATAAAACCAGGTGGCTCAATGAAAAAGCCTCTGTTTATTGGCGAAAACCCTGTTGCGCGCCAGCCGCTTTAGCTGGACTGTATAATTTTTATGAACTTGAAAAATTTTATTAGCGAGGCGCTTTGCAACGCCCATGACTGCATCGCTTATGACGTAAGCCGAAAGCTTTCGGAAATGTATCCAAACCGCTCGGTTATCGAAAGCACCTTGGGGTTGTTTGATCTGATCGCTTATGCGCGCGCCGAGCAATGCCACATTGTCAACGAAACTTCGGTCTTCAACGAAGCGAAAATCGAATGCGGGGAAGACGAGAAAGAATATATTCACGAGCCTACGAACGCCTGGTTCAACGTCTTATGGCAAAACGCTTTGCTTGACGTTCTCTTCATCACCTGGACAGAAGAGGGCTACAGAGAAAGACGCCACTGGATCATCGCCGACACGCAAGAGTTGGCTGAAGACTTTTTGCGCGCCGTATGCAAGTGGTCATCGGAAGTTCGCGGCGAAATTCTCGTGTTCGATAGTGGCTATTGGACAAAGAACGAAGAATTATTCAAGGCAATCAAAAGCGCCGATTTTGAAAATTTGATTTTGCCTGCCACGCTCAAGCAAGAGATTCAAGAAGACTTCACGCGCTTCTTTGCATCACGCGAAGCGTATGAAAAGTATGGCATACCCTGGAAACGCGGCGTGCTTTTCATAGGCCCGCCGGGTAACGGCAAAACCCACACGGTCAAGGCTCTCGTCAATCAAATGAAGCAACCTTGCCTTTACGTCAAAAGCTTCAAAGCCTGTTACGGCACAGACCATGACCGTATGCGAAAGGTTTTTGCGCGAGCCAGAAAAACGACTCCATGCATCGT
>JANMSG010000290.1:0-6877 GCA_031389065.1 Acidobacteriota bacterium
AAACGCTTTTCAGGTGAAGCCGCTTCCGCATCAACTTCGGACTTCGCGCTGACCATCCCACAGTTATGAACGAACACTCCGGCATCAAGCGCGAAATTGCCGTATTCAGGAACCGTCAAGCAATAGACATCTACTACTTCATTCAACGGCTCAACAGAAACAACTTTATGGTTGTAACCTGCTTCACCCACGCTTTTGCTGATGGCTTTTGTATGAATATCAAAAGGCATCAACGAAGTTTGCGGCGCAAGGTCTTTCGCTTGACGATAGCTTCCATCACGCAGCATGAATTCGTGATCAGGCGTGCAGTGGATTTCTCTGTCATTGTCCAAAGTAACTTTCACAAGCGGCGCATTGGTTCGCGTCTTCTTTGCTGTAGCCTTGGCAACGACTACTTTGCATGCTTTAGACAACGCATAAACCAAAATCTCTTTGCCCGATTTAGCGAGTTCGCCGATTGCGTAGCTTTTCCCATCAATCGTCGGCACGAGCGTGTCAGCGGTAAAGCAGCCAATATCGTAGCCCACAGGTCCCATTGCGATTGCGCCTTCTTTGGCATCCGTGAGCAGCACGCAACCGACAGGCACACCGTAGCCGTAGTGCGTGTCCGGCGTAATGGCTACGAGCTTGGTTCCGGGAAATTGCGTGGCGTTGATGATCTGGCGATAGAGTGTCTCTTCGGCTTCTGCAAGCAGGTTCGGCGTCAGAAACAATCTCACAGGCACATCGCCCGTATCTTCGGTCTTTAATGCGTAGTAGCCTTCGCCGTTCCATCTGGCGAGGTGCTTCCAGTTATGCGCGTTCTTCAGTTCTTTTGTTTTGTTCATGGTTTTCAACTTTCTATTGTTTACTCAAATCTTTTGCGACTTGCTTTCTCATTCGATCTTCTAACATGAATCGGCGCGTCGGCTTGCCTGCGAACCCAAATTGTGAATTTCGCTATCGCTGGAAAGCCGAGCAGCTTTTCCATCGTGTTGTATTCATCAGCCAATTCTTTCTCGGTCAAGACCGCGTGAATGTTCTTGTGGCAAGGGGCACAAATCCAAATCACGCGATTCAATTCCTCCTGGGTGTACTCTGCGCGTCGCTTCTTGCGTTTGTGCGTCGTGCGAGGAATTACGTGATGCTGCGTGAAATTCGCAACCTCTCGTTTGCACAACTCACAGCGGTTTTCATCGTCCATACGAATTCATCTTCTCGCAATGGACGATTTTCTAGCAAGAGTCGCATCCGTCCCCAAACCCTCCCTCACTGAGTCTTCAGACCAGCACATGGTAGTTACTTTCACATTGCACAATGCGCTTGTCACTTTGCTGGGCATCATTAGTTAAACAGGGATTCGAACCCCTGAGCGCGGCCCCTCGCGCTCACCATAGCCGAATGGTAAGTTCGGTGAAGTGTTTTATGCTCGCTTCTTCAGACTCAGCTACCAACGATGCGATTCAATTGTTCAAACATCTTTTAGCCCGCGAAGCGGGCGTAAGCATAGAGCCCAGTGTGTAGCGAAGCGGAACGCTGGGTTTAGTCGCCCAAGATTTTTCTAGCCCGCGAGGCGGGTGATAGACACACAAACCCGGCTTCTGTCGCCCGTTCGTTTACCACGCGCTTACGCACGTGGCTATATGCTGTCGCCCGCTACGCGGGCTTTGCCTTGTGTAGCCTGATTTTCGGTTACTCAATTGTCGGGCAACTAATCAAGCAACTCTGTCTGCCAGTTCATTGCTTGAATGCGCGAATCCAGTTCACGGTACGCTTTCGACAACTCGTCCACTTGATTCTGCACTTCAGGCACTTCAACCGTGCTGATAAATTTAATCTCTGAGCGACTGTAAAGGCTTTGCACGACGGATGCCGCGTCAACCAACTGGCTGTACGCATTGCGCTTCATCAACAACACGTCGCGCTCCGCTAAAACATCGGAAAGCGTCTTGCCCGCTGCATATTCTGTCGCCGAATTGGTTTTGTTGATGCGCTTAATTATGTCCTCAAGAGCAGTCAAGGTTCTCTCCAATTCCTCAAGCAAGGTGCGAGGATTTTCGGGAGATTTATCACCTTCCTGAACTTTCGCGCTTCTGACAATTCGTTGTTTAAGTTGTTCAATGCGCTTCTGACAATCGGCTCGAAGAATCAATGCTTCTGATAGTTTCATAATCATTCACCTGCTTAATAAATTATTATCCCAACGCAAAACAGTACTGCATCTGTTGTGCCAGCGGAAAAATACTCTCGCTCGATGCATAAAAACCCTATGAATAAAGGCTTTTTATCAGTTTCTTTGGAATAGCCCGAGTGTTTGGTTATTTGGATTTGTTATCTATTAATCTAAAGCTTTAGAATTTAATCTATGAATCAAAAAGATTACGTAGCCATCGGATTGTTAGGACCGACGCTTGATGAGGGCAGAGGCGCAAAGCGTTGGGAGAAGTGGCGGCCTACGGTGGCGCTGTGTCAACATCAAGACTTGCTGGTAAAACGCTTCGAGCTTCTGCATCAACGCAAGTTCGCAGATCTGGCGCGTCGCATTGTCGCAGACATTGAAACCATCTCGCCCGAAACCGAGGTGCGAACCCACGAGATTGAATTTGAAGACGCCTGGAACCTTGAACAGGTCTATAGCGCTCTGCGCGATTTCTCGCGCTCCTACTCTTTCAACACGGCGCGAGATGAATATTTGATTCACATCACCACAGGCACGCACATCGCGCAGATTTGTATGTTCCTGCTCACCGAGTCGCGCTATTTCCCTGCGACCTTGATTCAGACTTCGCCGCCCGAAAAGTGGGGACAGGATAAACCCGGCAAGTTTGAAATCATTGATCTTGATTTATCCAAATATGACCGCATCGCTTCGCGCTTTCAAGAGGAGCAACGCGAAGCCGTGTCGTTTCTCAAATCGGGCATTGCGACGCGCAATAAAAAATTCAATCGCTTGATTGATCGCATAGAACAAGTGGCGATCAACTCGCGTCACCCAATGCTTCTGATGGGACCGACAGGTGCAGGAAAATCTTCTCTGGCAAAACGTCTCTACGAATTGAAACGCGCCAGGCATCAAGTGACAGGCGCGTTTGTTGAAGTCAACTGCGCGACGCTCAGAGGTGATAGCGCGATGTCTGCTCTCTTTGGTCATACGAAAGGCGCCTACACAGGCGCGGTCAATGAACGCAAAGGTCACTTACGCTCTGCCAACGAAGGTCTGCTTTTCCTCGATGAAATCGGCTCTCTGGGATTGGACGAACAGGCTATGCTGCTGCGCGCCCTCGAAGAAAAGAGTTTCTTTCCATTAGGCAGCGACCGCGAAGTGCATAGCGATTTTCAACTCGCCGCCGGAACCAACTGCGACCTTGCGGCAGGGGTGCGAGAAGGGAAGTTTCGCGAAGATTTACTGGCGCGCATCAATTTATGGACCTTCAAATTGCCTTCGCTTCGAGAGCGCATTGAAGATATCGAGCCGAATTTACAATATGAACTTGAGCAATATGCCAATCGTTTGGGCAAGCGCGTGACCTTCAGTAAAGAGGCGCTGGCGCGTTTCTTGAAATTTGCATCATCTGCTGAGGCGCATTGGACAGGGAACTTCCGGGATTTGAATGGAGCAGTCGTGCGTATGGCTACGCTTGCACCCGGCGGCAGAATTTCGGTTGCAGAGGTCGAAGAAGAAGTCGAACGCTTGCGCCTGTCCTGGCATTCTATGAAAGCCTCGCAGGGCGCAGAAAGCGCAGACGAGTTAGAGCGATTTTTAGGGAAAGAAGAAAAAGAAAAGCTTGATTTATTTGACCAAATGCAGCTTGCCAATGTGATAAAGGTTTGTCGCGAAGCGCGTACGTTGTCAAAAGCGGGTCGCGCCCTGTTTTCGACTTCGCGCAATCGCAAGACAACGCAAAACGACGCCGACCGCTTGCGAAAATATCTCGCCAGATTCGGATTAAATTGGCAGCAATTGCAAACTTCTGAAATCGAGTGAGCAAATTTTACGAGGGAAAATTTCGTCAGCACCGGAGAATGAAAAATCAGGAATCAAAGTGCGGATGAAAGGCGATATGAGCCGATAAGAATACAATAAAAATTATCTTTGCAAATGCCCATTATCGCCTCATCCAGCGTTTTTGTTATTGTTATTTGTTTCGCCTTTTGACGTTGGTCAGGCGTGCCGGATAGATGCCAAAGTTTTCCACCTCTATAGTTTTATCCCCTATGGTTCGCACTTTGGCGGCGGGAATTAAGCCACCATCTCCCTTGCCTTTCTCATCTACGAACAGCTCTATATAGGTGTAGGGATAATCCACAGACCTGGTGCCGCGTCGCGCTTCGAAAACGCCTATCCAGCGTCTTGAGAGAGCCGTGATCCTGCGCTCGCCCTCTTCGCCTACAGAAACCCAGACAGCGTTAAGGTCCTGACCTAAACCTGTGCCGACTTGAATCATACCTCTTTTTTCACTGCCAATAGATTTCATCAGCGCGTCTTGTCCACCATCTTTCAAGGTGCTGGTTATTCGCAGGACTTCATCATCAGGCGTATAGCTGTCAATGGTCAGGGTGAATGTAGTATTGACGGTTCCGCGACTGCCGCCAACGTAAATGAGGTTGCCTGTGTAAACCTCTTTAGCAGTCGTCACAGATGGATTGCTGCTCGCATTTCCTGAGGGTGGAAACCAACCCACCAATGAAACAGAAATAAGTGCAAGCATCAGGTGAGTGAATAAGATCGTCCTTCTCTTCATGCGTCCTCCAATCTTTCAACATAACGTCTTGAGGATGAAGCTCACTAAAAAGCTTAGAAGATTGAAACTTTTGAAGCAACAACTTTTTAGAAGTTTTTCGCTCACTAAAAAATGGGATTCTTGAAATTGAAAGGTAAGAGGGGTAACTAAAACCCAGCCAGTTCGGCGAGGCGTTGGTATTCGTCAACGCTTACGGGCATCGCAACCTGAAAAGAATAATTTGAGATTTACCAAACCACTTTCACTAAACCACTGCTTACGATCTTTGTATCAATAGTCAAACAGGCTGCTTTTTTGCGACGCGCAACGCCCACGATGATTCGGTCGTGCATTTCAGGCACTGCGTTGTCAGTTTCAAAATCAAGCGCTTCTATTGCCTTGAAAGATACAAATGAAAACTGACTGTTACTGCGGAGATTGTTCAGGACATCAGTAAAATCGAGCGGCTTGCCTAACTTCTGGTTCAGAAAGTAAAGTTCAGCAATTACAATGGCAGGCACAAAAATTATCGCGTTGCCTTTTACGCCTTCATCAAAGACATCTTTAGCATCTGTGCCTAATCTTGTAGAACCTATCAGATACCAAAACAGTGCATGTGTATCGGCAACATATTTTTTCCTCACTCGACCTGCGACAATTCTTCTTCCCAATCGTGACGAATCTCTTTCAAGGCAGAATCTATATCAACATTCTCAGGCACAAGACCGCGATAGATGCCGTAGAGGTCTTTTCGTTGCCCGGTCTCTTGATGTTTGCGTAGACTTTGAGCGAGATATTCAACCAATCGCAACTTGTCTTCTTCCGATAACTGTTCAGTCAATTCGGTGATGTCTTCTAAAGTAGCAGTTCCCATGGATGTTTCTCCTACATTCAAAATGAATCTCCATTATATAACTTCTGACTTAAAATCCCGCCAGTTCGGCGAGGCGTTTATATTCATCAACGCTCACGGGAATCACGGACAAGCGCGGCAAGCGCACCAATTGAAATTCGGCGAATTCAGGCAACGCTTTTATCTCACTCAACGTCACTGGGCGTTTGACACGTTTCTTCGCTTTGATGTCAATGACGACGATTTTCTCGTTGTCGGCTTTCGGGTCTGGATACGGATTGCTGGTCGCGGTCGCCAACCCGACGAGAGCTTTTTCATCGCCCGTGTGATAGACCAAAATGGTGTCGCCTTTTTTCATCTTGCGAATATTTTGCAAAGCTAAATTGTTGGTCACGCCGTCCCACACGGCAATGCCCGCTTTCATTAAATCGTCGAAGCCGTATTCTTCAGGATCGCTTTTCATCAGCCAGTAGTTCATAACGATGAAGTATGAACGATGAACGATGAACTGTTAAGACTCATCGTGTTTTTTTCACTTTCTTGACGGAAGCGACAAAAATAGAAGTCAATTCTTCAGCCTCTTTTAGCAAGTCACCTAATCGTAATTCTTTGACTATTCCTGCTTCAACTAACAACTCCAGCCAATAGACAGTTTCTTCTAATTCTTGCAGACCGCCTTCAATTTTACTGATGAACTCTGCTGATGAGCGGGCGCGTCTTGCTTCATGATAATGCGCCCCTACGGATGTACCGCTTCGCAAAACCTGTTTACCTAAAACCTGTGCCTCAGTTGTTTTAGGCAGTGACGAGTATAAACGAACGATACGCAAAGCAAATGACTTAGTGCGCTTACGCAAATCGCGCTTTTCTAAATCATCGCTGTTCCGAATCTGTTCATCGTTCATCGTTCATACTTCATCGTTTCATCAATATTTCGCGAGTTCAACGATGCCTGCCGCGATGTCTTCGACTTGCGGTAAGATGGCGTCTTCTAAATCGGGGCAGTAGGCAACGAAGGTGTCGGTTGCCGCAACTCTGCGCACGGGGCCGTCGAGATGGTCAAATAATTCGTCGGCTATTCGTGCAGCGATCTCTGCGCCGTAGCCCCACGATTTCATGTCTTCGTGAACCACCAGAGCTTTATTCGTCTTGTTCACAGAAGCGGCGATTGCTTGCCAATCATAAGGATTAAGGCTGCGTAAATCTATCACCTCGCAGCTTATGCCATGTTCTTCTTCGACTTTCTTGGCGGCGACGACTGAGCGATAGACGGTTGCACCGTACGTGATAATCGAAACATCTGTGCCTTCGCGCACGACTTTGG
>JANMSG010000296.1:0-2490 GCA_031389065.1 Acidobacteriota bacterium
GTGTGATGAATTTCGGCGTGGCTTCTAAATTAGGAGAGCGGACTTCTGATGAACTTCGCGCCTTGTTGACGGAGTTTGTTCGCAAATATTATGGCGGAAGAATGCCTGAAAAAGAGCGCCTTACCTTTTTCGGCGCAAAGATTCCTACGCTCGATTACACGAGTTGGAAAGCATTGCGGGCCAGCGGCGACAACTGGGCTTTAATCGGTGATGCCGCAGGGTTTTGTGACCCGATAACCGGCGAAGGAATTTACTACGCCTTCAAATCGGCTGACACGTTGGCAGACGCATTTGAGCAACAGCAGACACAAAGCTCTATGGCTTTCAATCGCAGCGCGTCTTTGTATGAAAAGCTGTGGCGCGAATTTTTCGGAGGCGAATTGGAACGCGCTTCGCAACTATTGCCGCGCTTTTATCGGGGCACTTTTTTAGGTCGCCCATTTCCTAACGCGGTGATTTATTTGGCGGCTCATCACCGAGGCGTGCGCGAAGTTTTAGTCAACGCCTTGATTGGCGAGCAAAGTTACGTCACACTCAAACACGATTTGCTGAGCCGCGCTTATCAAGTCTTTTAATCATTTTTCAATAAACATTGAAAGAAAAAGTTTGTGTACGTTGCTGTCATGAAAGGGATTTCGATTGAGTTAAGGATTCTACTTGTGACCTTGCGAAGCATCCGTAGTTGATTTGATTTCGTATGGTAAGGTGTTTCATTCACGGAAAGGACTTCATCGTAACCAATGGCAAAGAGCCGTTCACCGCTGGTAATTATTTTCATCACTGTCTTCATAGACCTTGTGGGATTCGGCATTATCATTCCTGTGCTGCCGCTGTACGCGCAGAAGTATGGCCCGTCGGAAACGGTCATCGGTTTGTTGCTTGCTGTTTACTCGGTGATGCAATTTATCTTTGCGCCGATTTTGGGAAAGCTCTCTGATAAAGTGGGGAGGCGTCCGGTTTTGCTGGTCAGCCTCATTGGAACTTCGATTGGTTTTCTGACCATGGGGCTGGCAAACACGCTCTGGCTCTTGTTTCTTGGGCGCATTATTGATGGCATAACCGGCGGCAATATCTCGACGGCGCAAGCTTACATAGCCGATGTAACGCCTCCGGACAAACGCTCAAGCGCGATGGGATTGATCGGTGCGGCTTTCGGATTAGGCTTTATTTTCGGACCTGCGCTCGGCGGCGCGCTCAGCCATATTTCGCTTGCCGCGCCCTTATATTTTGCCGCTGCATTGGCTGCCGCAAACGCCATCGCCTTGTATTTTCTCTTGCCAGAGAGTCTGTCTGAAGAACATCGCGCCAGCGCAGGTCGCGCATCAATTGCCGAGATCTTCAGGGAATCAGGAAACTGGCAACTGGGCGTGGTCTTCGCCACGTACTTTTTTGGCACCGTCGCCTTTGCGATGTTGACGGCGATTTACACGCTTTTTGCTGTGCAACGATTTGATTTAAAGCCGAACCACATTGGCTACATCTTTGCGAGTCAGGGCATCATAGGAGTCATCATTCAAGGCGGCTTGCTGGGGCGATTGATAAAAGCGGTTGGCGAAAAAATTCTTGCGGTCACAGGCACCTTTCTGCTTGCCGCAAGTATGTTGGCGCTGCCGTTGGCAAACAATATAACGATGTTATTGCTGGCAAGCTCAGGCATAGCCATCGGCAATAGTTTTGTCACCCCTGTGTTGAACGGGCTTGCATCAAAGAGTGTGAATGCGGCGTGGCAAGGTCGCGTCTTAGGCGTGTTGCAATCGGTTGCCTCCCTGGCGCGAATCATCGGTCCTGCCCTCGGCGGCTTTTTGTTGACGATGGATACGAAAGATTTTCACTACGGCAGAACCCCTTTCTGGACAGGAGCGGCGATTATGGTCATCGCTTTCGGTCTTGCATTAACCTTGCATTCCGTGAAGGCGAAAACGATTGAAGGCGTGTCGCAACAAAATGCCGAGGCGTAGGGGCGCATGGCCGGGCGACCACATAGGGTCGCCCCTACGCTAACAGACGCTTTGCGCCGCGTCGCAATAAATCATCAGCAAGGCGTTGACCTAACATCTCTGCTTCATTCGATTTCGCGCTGAGTTCTCCGCGAATGATCTCTGAACCATCGGTCTTTGCGACCAACCCATCCAGGTGCAAGGCATCGTCAAGGAGTTTGCAGTAAGCCGCAATCGGCACCAGACACCCGCCGCCTAAGCCTTTCAAAAATGCGCGTTCGGCAAGGCAGGCGAGCCGCGTTGGCGTGTGATCTAAAACGTTGAGCAAATCGTTTACGGGCTTGTCGCCTTCGCGTGTTTCGATGCCGAGCGCGCCTTGCCCGACTGCCGAAAGCATCACCTCCGCGTTGAGATATTCAGTTATACGCGTACCGAAATCGAGTCTTCTCAGCCCTGCCGCCGCCAATATGATGGCATCGTATTCGCCCGCGTCGAGTTTGCGTAGTCGGGTGTCGACATTGCCGCGAATGGGAAGAATTTGAACGTCTGGTCG
>JANMSG010000297.1:0-2753 GCA_031389065.1 Acidobacteriota bacterium
CAACGCTTTCGAGAAGGATGGCAGGCTCGACAATATAGAATTCCGGTATCGCAGAAAAGACGGCGAGGTGCGCATCGTTCTCGTTTCATCCGAAGCGATGACCTTAGGGGGCGAACCTTGCGCGCTCACGGTTTTAAACGATATAACCGAGCGCAAACGGGAAGAAGCCGCCTTGAAGGCTTCCGAAGAACGTTTCTCTACAGCCTTTTACCTGAGTCCCAATCCGATGTGCATCAGCACCCTCGAAGAAGGTCGTTTTATTGATGTCAACGATGCTTTCGCAATGGCTTTACTGGCTAGCCGCGAAGAGTTGATTGGTCGCACATCTGAAGATTTAAATTTCTTTGTTGATTATTCTGAGCGCGATCAAGCCATAAAACTTGTTCAGAATAAGAAGAAGTATGAACCTGATAATATCGAAGTGCGCTATCGCAGATTGAACGGAGATATACGCACCGGGTTGCTCTCTGCGGAAATTATCAACATCGAAGGTGCCCCCTGTTTGCTCACCGTAGTCAATGACATCAGCGAGCGCAAAAAACAGGAAGAAGAACTGCTGACGGTGCGCCGCGAGTGGCAAGCAACTTTTGATGCCCTATCCGATATGGTCATCCTGGTAGACAGGAATGACTGCCTGGTGCGCGCCAACAAAGCCTTCTTTGAACGAAGTGGTTTCACCTTAGAACAGGTCATCGGCCACAATGTCAGAGATCTTTCCCACACAGACTCTCAGTTTATTAACTCAGAAGATTGCCCGCTGTGTGAACTGCGCTCGAAAAAAATCAGCGGCACCATCGAATTGCCTGCCGGCGTGGTCTCGGACTTCCCCATCTTAGCCAGCGTGGACCCGATCTTCGATAGCGATGGCGAATTTGTCGGCTGCGTGCAAGTGACGCGCAGCCTGTCGGCCTTGTACACGGCCCGCAAAGAAGCAGAACAAGAGCGCATAAGCCTTAGAGCGACCATTGAGCAGATGGCTGAAGGGCTGATGATTTTTGACGAAGCAGGCAACATCGTCAGAGCCAACAGTGCAGCGCAAAACATCTTCGGGTTCACCCCTGAACAAATGCTTGCCGATCGGGAAGGCGCGCTTATGAACGGACGTTTCAGCGACAAAAGCGGACGCTTACTCACGCTTTTTGAACATCCTGTGCGCGCCGCTTTGCGAGAGCAACGCACGGTCACAGAAAGAACGTTATGGTATACCCGCCCGGACCGACAAAGGGTTCTTTTATCTATCACCGCCTCGCCCTTCTTCAATGAACAAGGCAAATTGACCGGCGCGGTCTCAATCATCCGCGACATCACACAGCAACAACGCGAGTTGGAAAGATTGCAGCAAGCGGACAAATTACGCGCTCTCGGACAACTGGCGTCAGGCGTTGCTCATAATTTCAATAACGCGCTGGCGGCCGTCATCGGCTATTCGCAACTCGCGATTCGCAAGACCACAGACTCCGAAGTGCAAAAGTATCTGCGCGTCATTGAGCAATCCTCAAAAGATGCTGCGCGGATGGTCGAACGAATTCAAAACTTCTCGCGCACCAGTTACAAAAAAGATGAATTCATGCCGGCAAGAATCGCCGACATCGTTCGTGATGCCGTAGACATCACGCGCCCGCGTTGGCGATATGACGCAGATGCGCAAGGCATCAAATACAACGTCTCGCTCGAGTGGCAGGCTGCCGAAGATTTATTCATCAATTGTGACCCTTCCGAGTTGCGAGAAGTATTTGTCAACATCATCCTCAACGCTTTGGACGCAATGCCTGCAGGCGGCGACTTGATGGTTGGCGCGACGGTTAACCCGGAGAGCATCTCTATCACCTTCAAAGATTCCGGCATAGGCATGGGTGAAGAGGTGAAAGGGCGAGTATTTGATCCGTTTTTCACTACCAAAGGAACCGCAGGACTCGGACTCGGATTGAGTGAAAGCTATCGCATCATTGAAAGACACTTCGGAAACCTTGACGTAGAAAGCCAACCGAATCTCGGAACCACCTTCACGGTCACGCTACCTGTCATCATCTTCAAGAGCGCGGCGGCGAAACGGGCAAGCGGAGAATATGTACTTGGTAAAAAACGTTTACTGGTGATAGACGATGAGGAACTGGTCATCTATGCGCTCGCCTCTCTGCTTGAGGAATTAGGGCACGACGTATTTCAGGCAGCTTCTGCACAGGAAGCTCTCGAACTCTTAAAAAAGAATCAATTCGATCTCGCCTTCATAGACCTTGCCATGCCCGATTCGGACGGCATTGCGACCGCGCAAAAAGTCAAAGCGATACAGCCGAGCTTGAAGATTGTGCTGATGAGCGGCTACAGCCCCGATAAAGTTCTCGAACGCATCAGAGGGACAAATTGCATAGACGCGCCCATGTCAAAACCTTTCCGGCTTGATGAAGTGCAAGCGGTGGTAAAAAAATTGATTGGCGAACAGTAAGCGTGATCTATGGTTTTGTTGAGAAGCGCTCACAGACTGCGCCTCCTGTCAGTCATAGACCGACGAAGAGAGGCTTAGTAGTGTCTGAATATTGTGTTGTTACTGAACAAGCCGTAAAGCAAGCCAAGAACCCGCGAAGCGGGTGACAGCATTTAGCCCAGTCCGTAAGGGCTGGGACACAGCAAGGAAACCTTTTTCTAGCCCGCGTATGCGGGCGATAGATCAATTGATGAAAATCTATCGCCCGCGTATGCGGGCGATAGATCAATTGATGAAAATCTATCGCCCGCGTATGCGGGCTAAGAAAATC
>JANMSG010000308.1:0-9215 GCA_031389065.1 Acidobacteriota bacterium
AGTTTTTTTATACCTTTTTCCTTCAACTCGAATCGCGCATCTGTGAAACTGCCATCTGGAGAGACATATTTCTTGGCGCGGCCTAGTTTCGTAACGCCGACAATTTTTCCTGACGGAACGAAATAACTTGCTTCGACAAAATAGCCAGCCGCCCACACGAGTTTCGCAGCGACGATCTCTGAATTGACTTCGTGCCCCCACTTCACGCCCCACTCTCGCCCTGCCGCATCGCTCACTTTAAGCTTGGCGCTGGTGCCGCTGATGTCCTCTTCAATAAAAGTGAAAGGCGGTTGAGGCAGGTTTTCTTTTCCCCCTAACCCATAACGAAAATCAAGGTTTTCGACTTTGCCTGGATCGCGCCAGATGACTGGCCCAGGCTTGATTTGGGGCTTCGGTTCAGGTTTCGGTGCCGGCTTTTGTTCAGCTTGTGGTTCAGGCTGTGATTCAGTTTGTGGTTTGGGGGCCGGTTCTTTTTTAGCAGGAGGAGGCGCGACAACTATTGGTCTTCTTCGACGTCTTGTTTGACCAAACACATCCCCTGAAATATCTGGTAACAGGAAAGCAAATAGAATCAATAAAGTTAGTGCAATGTGTTTTCTAGGTATTAAATTATTCATCGTCTTGTAGTCGTTCATATTAATCCTCTCTCAATTGATCTTTCTTCATTCGTTCTTCTTCCATATCGCGTAAGACGCGCCGCAAGATTTTCCCGACGTTGCTTTTTGGCAAGCTTTCCGCGATTTCGATATGCGAGGGTAATTTATACTTAGCCAATCTTTCGCGGCAATACGCTAACAACTCTTCCACAGTGATTTGCGCATCGGCTTTCAAGACAACAAACGCCTTCACAGATTCGCCGCGATATTCGTCGGGTACACCGATCACTGCTGCTTCCATCACTGCCCAGTGTCCGAACAACACCTCTTCGACTTCGCCCGGATAGACATTGAATCCGCTGACAATAATCATATCCTTCTTGCGTTGGACGATGTAAAAGAATCCGTCATCATCCATACGAGCGATGTCGCCCGTGTAAAGCCAACCATCGCGCAATGTCAGCGCAGTCTCTTCATCCTTGTTCCAATAGCC
The DNA here is from genome assembly GCA_031389065.1 of Acidobacteriota bacterium. Taxonomy (GTDB): domain Bacteria; phylum Acidobacteriota; class Blastocatellia; order UBA7656; family UBA7656; genus JACQDB01. Next base: position 1,090 of record JANMSG010000308.1, read on the forward strand.
TTTCATCACTTGCGGCCCGCGTATGCACAACTCGCCATCTAGCCCAATAGGGACTTCCCGTTCCCCTGATTCGAGGTCAACAATCTTGCACTCGGTTCCGGTAATCGGCAGCCCTATGCTGCCAACCTTTCGCTTCGCCAGCGTGGGCGTTGAATGCGTCGTTGGCGAAGCTTCCGTAAGCCCATACCCTTCGTAAACCATCGCGCCGCTCATCTGTTCAAACTGCTCTATCACTTCGACAGGCAAGGGCGCAGAACCGCTATTGAATCGCTTCACTTTATCCAGACCGAATTTTTTCGCATCAGGATGATTGAGTAAAGAAATAAACAACGTAGGCACCGCCGGAAAATAGGTCGGCTCGTATTTCTTGATGGCTTCGAGCAACATATTTACGTCGTACTTCGGAATCAGAATCATCATCGAAGCCTGCCAGACTCCTAACATGATGCCGCAAGTCAGCCCGTAGATGTGATAGAAAGGAATAACCAGCAAGACGCGCCCTTCGCCAGATTTGTGAAATTCGCGACCCCACATATTGAGTTGCAAAACATTCGCAAACGCGTTGTAGTGGGTAATCATTGCACCTTTGGGAACGCCTGTCGTGCCACCTGTATATTGCAAAATGGCTATGTCTTGTTGGGCATCTATCTCTACTCTGGGTGGTTTTGCGGAACCCGCAATCTTTATCAAATCTGTAAAAGACAACGTGCCATCAGGAATAGGTGGCGCTGCTTCTGGTTTTGCTGAGTATTCAAGTAGGCTTGTAATGATGACGGTTTCAATTTGTGAATTCGGTTTCACGCCAACAACGATAGGCGCGACCAGATCAAACGCAATAATCGCGCGCATACCGGAATCTGTTGCGACCAGTTCAACTTCGCGAGGCGTGTAAATCGGGTTGATGTTTACGACAATTGCGCCCAGTCGCAAGATGGCAAAAAGGCTGATGATATATTGTGGACAGTTGGGCAGCATGATGCCCACGCGGTCCCCTTTCACAATCCCCAATTGCGAAAGTGCCGCTGCAAGTTTATCTGTCTGTTGTTTGATTTCGTAATAAGATAGTTCTGCGCCTAGAAATGCCGTCGCCGTTTTTTCGCCTTGCAGAGAGGACGCCAGCGCAAGAATTTGATAGAGAGAAGTCTGCGAATAATTGATATTTTCGGGTACCCAATAATCGTAGCTGCTAAGCCAGGGCTTTCGCGCATAGACGGAAAGCTCTCCTGTCGTATAAGGCTCTTGCTCTTTCGATTGATCGGCTGAACTCATATTTCTTGACCCTCCTTCGTTGTTATCAATATGCGCTTCGGAACCACAACGCGCAATATCGCTGCGAATCTTTTAGTTAAAACCTGTGCATAAATCGGCAAAGCAAGATTTGGAGTGCTGCAACTTGTCGCAGCTTTTGGTGGGCATAATCGAAAACCAAAGCGGTAATCAGATAGAGTAATACTCTTCGTCACCGCACTCCAAAAGGTATGGCATTTTCAAAGATTTGATTCTGCTCAACGTTAATTTGCAAGGTCTTCAGTTGATTATTTTTTCAAAGTACGTAGGGGGGCGCGCAGCACGCCGCCAAGCGCGATTTTGAGAATCTCATCGGTCACTTGTTCACTATTCAACTTCCCATCATTACGATACCAGCGCGACAACCACAAAATCATACCCAGGATACTGAATGCCGCGACGGTTACATCAACATCTTTCAGGCGACCTTCTTCTTTCAATTGCCTGAGCGTGTCGCGTATGAAATCCAGATAAATGCGCTTGCGCTGATTGATTTTATTTCGATGTAATGGAGCCAAACCCGTTACTTCATCAACTACTATGGCAATGGTGTTTTGCCCTGTCGAAATTAATTTCGCGTGATTGGAAATAATCTCACGGAGCCTTTGCTGGGCATCTTTATATTCGCTTGCCGGAGCGATAACATTTTTTTCAAGCGAGTCCATCCCATAAGACATCACCGCATAGAGCATATCTTTTTTGCCATTGATGTAATGATAGATTCCCGCTTTCGTCATGCCGACGGCTTGCGCGATGTCATTCATCGTCATTGCGTCAAAGCCTTTTTCGCATATTATTTTCGCTGCCGCGTTGTAGATTTCAGCGCGACGATCTGGTTCGCTCAATTTGGCTAACTTCTTCTGTGGTTTCATCATGAATTTGAATTTTCAGCTTTGGTCAAATGAAGTATTTACAGCCGCTTTTTCTAGTTACTGACCGTTCGGTAGAAGCTAACCCGTAGCCGGTGGCATAGTCAAGGCAGATCGAAAAAATGTTTCCGCGTCATGGGGAAGCGAGTTGCCTGATCGCTAAGTCTCAACCAAAAGCCATCTCCACATCGCCTACCTTCATCTCTGTTAAGGCGCTGGTATATTGCAGCACTTTGCCGTTTTGCGTTTCATCTTTAAGGAGTTCTTCAATTGTTAAGATTTGATTTGAGCCAAATAGATTTTTCAATGCCCCTTCGATTTTCTTCGTATCAATCAGGTTGCCGCGCATTTTTAAGAGCAGGGACTTATCCTGATTTTGATGCAGTGAAAACTGTGCAAAAGGGAAAGGCTCAAGCGCGTATGTGACTTCGATGTTATTGATAATTTGACCTCTCGTATTGATAAACATAATCGGCTGCCGCCCTTCAAAATCCATCAGAGAAGGATAATCGCCAGCGAAACTCATCGCCGCATAATCGCCTGTTCGATAGCGTAGCAAGGGCAAGTACGGATTGCGATTACAGGTCAAAGTGATTTCGCCACGAACCCCTGGCTCACGTGGATTCCCTTCTTCGTCTACTATTTCAATGAATACATCGTGTGCGATTATGTCGAAGCCTTGCCCGACACTTGCCGCAATGAAACGTGATTCGTTCATTGAATAAGCGTTAATCACAGGGCACTGAAAACGCTCTTCCAGTTCACGCTTCAACACCGGCATCAATGTCATGGCTGACGAGACAAGCGCCTTCGGTTTGGTCTGCAATGGCAATTGTGCAAGAGCTAAAAAGGCGATTGGGTCGCCGGAAAAAATTTCCGTATTGCAGTCATCAATAAATTTCGCCGCATCACCAGCGTTTCGCCATTCATTCGGATTCAGATTGAGCTTTACAAAACCAGCCTCATCTAAAAAGGACGAGACCGTAGCGTAGGTCAATGTAGAGCTTTGCGCGCAAGGCGTGATGATGGAAACCCTGCCCTTGCCGCCTTCAAGTTCGACTCCGACGTTTGCTAATGCGGCGCGTAATTTTACCAGGTATTTCGAGGAAACTTCCGGGTGCGACAAGATGTAAAACGGCTTTCCTGTGGTACCCGAGGTGTAATACATAATCAGTTCATCGAGCGGTTGAGAGTCAGGCACAAAAGCCCACTGCTCATTTTCCAAATCTTTGCGGCTACAGGTAGGCAGAGAGAAAAAGTCTTCAGCCCGTCCCCCTCTGCGACGATAGAAAGGTACATCTATCAAACAGCGTTCAACAAAGTTCAACACCCAATCAGGCGTTTCATTGTGTCCCCAAGCCCTTTTTGAAGTGCGCAATTCGACTTCAAAGGCGCGCACTCTTTCGAGCATTTCGCCTGTTAGTTGATCGCCGCATTGATAATTATACTTTGGCGCGTTTGGATGTTCCTGCATCCACTTGAGCAATTTCCGCCCATCGTTTGTCAACAGCGGTGCTCTCTGTGTCTCGCTTAGAAAACGAACTCCTTTCATAAATTCTCCATAGCCATTATCGTTATTGAACCTACACGCAGCAAGGTGCGGACTGACAAATAGAGTGCGGGTTGTCGCTCGATCTGGGCTTATTCTGGTGCGGCTTGGTGGAATATGACGGGACGTTGATTTTCACAACCTGATGATTTGCAAATCTGGCTTTGTCGCAAAAGATTTTGTTATACTCGCTACAGAGGTTTTTGTTATGGCAAAAGAAGCGAAAAAAAAGACACCTCAACCAACAAATAACGGCACAAAAGGCAAACTATCGCATTACAAATCACGACCTGAGAAGAAACGTTATACGAAAGCAGAACGCGAACTTATTGCCGCCACCCATGCTGTTTTTGAAGTAATGGACAAGCAGGAAAAGCTGAATCCATGAAAAAACCGCTCTTCGATACCAATGTCTTTCACGATTTCAAATATGTAATGACCCAAAAAGACTTGTTAGACTCAATCTTATCTGTTGTCGTACTATATGAATTAACGGCGACCACAAACGACAAATCAGATCGTCAGCGTTACGAGGCTCTACGAATTTCTTGTCATAGAAGAGACACATTGCTCGTGCCGACGATGAGCGATTGGTGGGAAGCAATAAAAATTGTCGCGCGCATTCGTTATGGCGAAAAGGTTGCGGGTCACGGCAAGACCCCGCTATTGCCCGATGCACAGCGATTACAAAATGATGTTCTGATTGCGCGGACTGCGACAATGAATGATTGCTTTGTCGTTACTTCCAACACCGATGATTTTCTAAAAATACAAACCTCTTTGAACAAACTTGAAGTCGTTGACGCCAAGGACTATTTCAGCATTTAACCCATGATCAAATTTTGCAAGTACAAAAGCTAAAACAGGGCATCAATCGCTTTGATTGCTCGTTCAAATCTTTCATCATACGAGCCTGAAATTAAAACATAATTGCGCTTTCTCAAATCGAGTTCTGCTTTGAATCTCTCAAGAAAATATTGACGACTATGGGCATCAGGTCTTTGCCAATCTTCAACAAACGGCACGTCTATATCCAATAATAGATACAAATCATATTCGCGTTCGTCAGCCTTTTCTTCGACTTCCTTCGGGCATTTGCCAAAATAATGTTGGCTATAAATAGTCGTTGTTATCAAATCGGTGTCGCAAATCAAAAGGCGATTTGCATCACGCGCCAGAGCGTCTTCGCTCGCAATTTGGCCATTGGCGATTTTCGGAATGTCAGAGAGTTCAACCCACGCGCCTTTGCCCTCAAGAAAGCCGCGTGCAAATTCAGGCACCCAGACCGTTTGGTATCTGGCGGCTAATTTTTCCGCAAGCGTAGTCTTGCCGGTTGATTCGGGACCGTAGATGACGACGCGCTTCACGAAGTAAGGGCGCACGGGTTCTGGAATAAATCGCCAATTTTCATAAGGGTTTTCGCGTATTTCTGTAGCCGAGATGGGAACACGGCTGCGCGACAAATCGCAAGGAATATGTTCTGCTCCTAAATGTCTTGCAAGTTCATCGCCGTAGTCTTCTGACGTGAAAACCAGGTCGGGACCAATTGGTAAGAACTTCCGTATGCTTTTGACCCAGAGCTTCCAAAAGTCTGGATGTTCATGCGGATACTGCGGATTTTCGTCTGTGCAATGTTGAACATTTACATCCGGATACAATTCTTTCACCCATTCGTATCGAAGGAGACCGGGAATTGGTTCGGATTCGAGAGTGCCAACAATAACGGTCAACTGCTCAACGCGCGCTTTGGCAAAATCAATCAGATATTGATGCCCTTTGTGAACAGGCATGAACTTGCCGAGTATCATGCCCGTTGCAAATTTCTGTAGCTCTTTCGCCATTCTAAAAATCCTATGATTGCAAGTATGAAAAAAAGCCCATAGAGCCCAGCGGAAAATATAAGCCCTTGAAAGATGAATATCGCAATGTAGAAAACATTGACAAGTATCCAGATTAACCAGTTTTCTAAATACTTTTTCGCCAGCATCCATTGCGCGAGTAAACTCAACACTGTCGCCGCAGAATCTGAAAGCGGCATGACGTTGTCTGTAAACTTCGCAAATGAATATGCCATTGCCGCTGTGCCTGAAATAGCGACAACAACAAGCGAGCAATTCAGCGCTAACGAAGCGCGCGAGATTTTCAATTCGCCTTTATCTGCACCGCCGTGAAGCCACTCATACCAGCCATAAATTTGCAGGGCAATGAAGACGATCTGCAACCACATATTCGCATAAAGCTTGGCTTGATAAAAAACTATGAGATAAAACATCACGCCGAAAAGGCCTACGAGCCATTGCCAGATGTTCTCTTTAATGGTGAGCAAAACACAGATGAGACTAAAAAAGACCGCCAGAATTTCGTAAGGGTTCAGTGTACGCCAATTCATAAGTTCAACAGTTTGAAACAATAATTGCTTCACAGATTTGGGAAATACAAAATTCTGACGAATACCAATCTTTGCTAAATAACTCCTGAAGTCTGGACACTTTTTGAAAATGTGTTGAAAAGCGCCGAAGGTGCGAAATTCACCAGCCCAGCGCATCGCGCTGGGTCACCAATTCGATGCTTTTTCCAAACCCTGAAAGGGCGAAATAACTTGTTTCGCCCTTTCAGGGCTTGGGATTGACTCGCCGGATTCACCCAGCGCGATGCGCTGGGCTATCGAATAACGCTCTTTCAGAGCTAAATCAAGCTGGCAAATAAAATGTGTCCAGACTTCAGTAAATAACTCCTTAAATTTTCTTCCATTTATCAATATTTGAAACCCTTACTTTCTAGCAGAGCATCTTTAATGGGCGCAATCTCAATGAAAAAGTTGTTGACTTATTTTTTTTGCTTCGACTATGATTGCCGCGTAGTTAATTTTGACAATTTGTCTGCCGAAGTTGTTTGTCATCCCATTTAGAACAAACAACACGGGGGAACCAACGCTTTGTTCATCAGAGCATGGGGCGTATCGAGAAGCAGCGAGTCAAATCGCAAATTCTCGTAGGACACTTCCAGTCCAAGCCCGTCAGCTAACCTCGTAGGCTAAAAGGAAGGGCTGTACCGTCGCTTTTATTTTTTGTGAGAATGCGGAACTCAACGCTCCGCGCTCTTTTTCCATCTTCACAAAAGCAGACGAACTCCCTTAATCAAAACTGAATATTTGAGACTCGGCTCAGTTTGCTGCAATCTATGGCAGCTTACTCGTTGAGGTGGAGATTTATTTGATGAAAGCGAAATCACAAGCTAAGAGCGTAGCTATCGCCATAACCTTGATGCTTCTATCGGTAAGCATATTTTTTCAAGCTTGCGGCGGCTCATCATCAAAGAGCGGCAATACGGTAACTTTAACCTTAGGCGGATACACGACACCGCGCGAAGCCTACGACAAAGCGATCATCCCCGCTTTTCAAAAATACTGGAAGGATAAGACGGGGCAGAACGTAGAGTTTCAACAATCTTATCAAGGTAGCGGCGCTCAATCACGCGCTATCGTCGGCGGCTTTGAAGCAGACATTGCGGCGCTATCGCTCGAAGGCGACATAGATAAAATCGTCGAAGCGGGTTTGATTACCAATGATTGGAAATCAAAGCCGAATCGCGGTATGGTCAGCACTTCCGTCGTCGTCATCGCCATCAGACCGGGCAATCCGAAAAACATAAATGACTGGGCTGATTTAACCCAGCCGGGATTGAACGTCTTGACACCCGATCCGAAAACCTCTGGCGGCGCCCAATGGAATATCAACGCGATTTATGGCGCGGCTCTCAGAGGATTTGCAGGCGTAGCGAAAGACGACAAAGCAGCCGCTCAGGAATTTCTCACAAATATTTTTCGCAATGTTTCCATTATGGATAAAGGAGCGCGCGAGTCTATCACCAACTATGAAAAAGGTGTCGGCGATGTCGCGATCACCTATGAGAACGAAGTGATCGTAGGGCGACTGGCGGGACAGACCTATGAATACGTCCTGCCGCGTTCGACAATCTTGATCGAAAACCCTGTAGCGCTGATTGACAAGTATGTTGACAAACACGGTGTGCGCGAAGTCGCTCAAGCCTTCTTAGATTTTCTATGGTCGCAAGAGGCGCAACGGAGTTTTGCAAAATACGGTTTACGACCGGTTGATCCAACGGTTAGTCAAGAGGTTAAAGAGGTATATAAACTCGTCGAAGATCTCTGGAAAATAGATTTCCTTGGGGGCTGGAAAAAAGTCACAGAAGAGATTTATGGCGCGCAAGGTGTTTACACGAAAGCCATAGAAAATGTGCAAAAAGCAAATTGAGCGCTATGCAAACAAAGGTCAAAACAAAACCGTCCGCGCCAAAGCCTGCACTGCCTATGCTCTGGGGAAAATGGGGAATCAGAGCCGTTGGGATCAGTTATCTGGCGATGATGGTAGCGTTGCCGCTTTCGGCTATTTTTGTAAACG
>JANMSG010000381.1:0-5802 GCA_031389065.1 Acidobacteriota bacterium
TGAAGGGCCAACGCTAGACGGGCTAACCTTGCTATCGTCCTCATTCGAAGATAAAGATTAAGCAACACAGCATTACTCGACTAATCTCTTGCTTGCCCGTTTTGCTTCGCTTATCATGTGGGGGCATCTCCCGGAGCAAAATTGTTTCATTGCCCAACTTCAGGAGGTTGTCAATATGAGGAAAATCCTCTCAAGCTTTTTTCTTCTCCTCACCACATTCATTTTCACCAACGCCCAGCAACGCGAATTAGAATCGAAAAACACGCAGCAACGCGAGTTACAGATCATAGACACGGAAGAGCGCCGGGTGGCGCTGGTGATTGGCAACGGCGCTTATGCCGACGCCCCTTTGCTCAATCCGACCAAGGATGCCAAAGATATTACCAAAGCCTTAACTGCACTCGGTTTCGAGGTCATCCACAAAGAGAACGTCAGGCAAAACGACCTGAAGAAAGCCGTACGCGAATTTGGACAAAAGATTCGCAGAGGTGGGGTCGGGCTGTTTTACTATGCAGGGCATGGCGTACAGGTCGAAGGCAACAATTATTTGATTCCCATCGGCGCGACGATTTCTCACGAAGCCGAAATTGAGTATGAATCGGTGGATGTCGGATTTGTTCTGGCGCAGATGGAGGCGGCGGAAAACCGCTTGAACATCGTAATTTTAGATGCCTGTCGCAGCAACCCTTTTGCAAGGGCTTTTCGTTCGGCAAAAAACGGTTTAGCTTCTCTTGACGCTCCCAGCGGAACCATCATTGCCTATGCCACAGGACCGGGGAAAGTAGCCAGTGATGGCGAAGGTGGCAATGGACTCTACACCCTGGAATTACTCAACGTCATGCAAAAGGCTGATATGAAAATTGAAGAGGTCTTCAAAAGCGTTCGTATTGCTGTGCAAAAGAAATCCAGTGGCAGCCAAACTCCTTGGGAATCATCTTCGCTCATCGGCGATTTTTATTTCCTGAGAAAGCCAACAATTGCCCAGGCGACGTTCCCGCCGCCGATCATCAAAGAGGAAAAAGCCGCGCCAACGACCTTTTCTTGGCCGACCAAAGTTGCCGATACACAACCAGGTAAACTGGAGAGCGAAACTGTATCGAAATCGAGAGAAGTCGCCGTGTTGATTGAACGAGGTGATGACTTTGCCAACCAGAAGAAGTGGTCTGAAGCCGAAAAAGAGTACCGCAAGGCATTGCAGCTAGAGCCGCGCAACGCCGATAGCTACGGCAAAATCGGCTACATCTTTATTCAACGAAGCAAGTGGGATAAAGCGGCGATGGAGTTGCAGAAGTCTCTCGACATAGACCCCAGGAATGCGACGCGGCAATCGAACTTGGGATGGGCACTGCAAAATCTGAAAAAGCCGGAAGCCGCCGAACAGGCTTATCGTCAGGCAATCGCGTTGGCGGCAAACCAAGCGGTTTTTCAGGGCAATCTCGGCTCGTTTTTATTTGCTCAAGGCAGATTTGCAGAGGCGGAGAAAGCCTTTGCAGAGGCGGTGCGCCTCGACCCGCAATCGGCAATGTATCAGGAACAATTGGCAACCTGCAGGGATCTCGGCGCTGTGAACCCGGAGGTTGATTCAAGACCGGTAGCGCAAAACCGCCCGCACCCGAATTACCCTCCCGTAGCCCACAGCAAAGGAATTGAGGGAGCCGTAAAAGTGCGGGCACTGATTGACAAAGATGGTTTGGTGAAACAAGTCCGGGTGGTCAGCGGCTTGGGATACGGCTTGGATGAAGAGGCGAGGCGAGCGGTTTCGCAAATGAAGTTTAAGCCCGCCACCAGAGACGGCAAGCCGGTTCCCTATTGGGTGCCTCTCGATGTGCAATTTCGTCCCGAAAGACAACTTCCCGAAAGGCCGCCTATGAGAAGACGACCAAAATAAGGCAAAAGTAAAAAGGCAAAAGACAAAGCCAGTTGAAATCGTGATAACGACTCTCTGAAACCATAAACCCGAACAACCGGTGGCAGCCTCTTACAGCCTACTGCTTACTGCCTACTATTTTTAGAGGAGGTGAAGGAATGAATCGAACGGAAATCGAAATTAAGCTGAACCAGGACAGAGCCTGGTTGCTAGAGACCTTCGCGGCAATGTCGGAAGAAGACTTGAATCGCGGCATCACGACGAGCCGGCAAAATCCCGAATCTTGTTGGAGCGCAAAAGACCATCTGTCGCACTTGATCGGTATTGAAATCGCTTTCAACGGCATCATCAAGCGTCACATTGAAGGCAATCCGAATGCGATAGGCATTGCCGTCAACGAAGATGGAACGCGACGTTCTCAGGAAGAGATTATGGCTGTCGTACATGCCATGAATGAAGCCTGGGTGAATGAACATAAGGACAAAAATTTTAACGAAATTGTTGCTCTTGGTCAGAAAGTTCGCGCCGAAACGCTGGCGCTTTTGGCGACCCTGACGGATGAACAATTGGATGAAAAGATCCCCGACGCGCCTTGGGGTAACTCGACAATTGGCGGCGTCATCGCCATCAACGGAGACCATGCGCGCCAACATTTCAGTTGGGTCACTGCGGGACTCGCAGAGCAGAAGTAGGAACGCAATAATTTGCCACTTATCGCATTCATGTGAGGTAGTCACTAGAAAATTGGAGAATTGAATAATGAAAGCAATAATACTGTCATTGCTCCTTCTTATCCTTACCCTGTCGGTACTGGCGCTTCATAAAAATTCGACCGCAAGCACAAATATAGATGGCAAACGCGATCAGCAGCTTTTTCTTGCGGGCGCAAACGCTGTATCGGAAGGACAGTTTGATAAGGGTAGAATTCTCTTAATGACTATGATCTATACCTACCCGGATAGCCCGCTGGTCGAACAAGCAAAGCTGGTTGTCTTTTATTCCCATGCTCGTGAAGGTGGAACGAAGAATGAGAAAGCAACAAAACTTTTACACGACCTTGACGAACAGATGAAAACGTATGTGTCGAAGCAACAACTCAAAGGTGATCAATAGGGAGAAAGCATGGCTGTGGTGTTAGAAGGTGGTTGTCGCGTCACAACCATTAGAGAAGGTTTGCCGAAGGTTTATGACGCATCGCGCGTCTGGCATCAAGTCGGGCGTGATACGGGAGCGCAAGCGATTTCACTGCGCACGATGGAATTCGCGCCAGGTTTCTCACACGCCTTTCGCAACGCCGATGGCGATGAAGTTTTGTACGCGCTTGAAGGAACAGGCGTGATCTTTATTGATGGACACGCTTATGAAGTCGAGCCGGAGATGGGCATCTACATCAAGCCCGGTGAAACGTTCGCGGTAGATAACCCGCACCCTGCGCCCATTGTCTTCATCAGTTCGCGCTGTCCAGAACCCGATATGCAGGCAGAGATTGTTGATGCCGTAACGACTCCGGCGAATGAATCAGCCGCGCCAGTTGTTGCGCCGATAGTCAGACTTTCTGACCGCAAGGCTTTGCCGACGGCAGACCGTTGGTATCGCGTCCTGGTTGACGATGAAGTTGGCAGCTTTCAAGTTACGCAGTTCGTCGGTTCGATTCCGCCGGGACGCGCACCCGATCACTTTCACAAATACGAAGAGGTGTTGGTTATTTTGCGAGGGCAAGGTCGTATGTGGGCAGGCTCGACAAACACGCCAATTGCAGCGGGGTCGTGCCTCTATCTTCCGCAAGGTCAGATTCACTGCGTAGAAAATACCGGTGACAGCGAGTTGCGATTATTAGGTGTGTTCTATCCGGCGGGTAGCCCTGCCGTGCGTTACGATGCTGATTAGGAAATGAGAATCACATCGCCTGGTTGAATGGTTAGTAGTTCTTGCGTTACTTTGGGCATAAGCGATCGTAGAGTATTTATCTGATTGTTTGGGGCAAGCAAAATAATCATTGCCAGTCTGATGTTCTTTAGATTTTGTTGAGAAGGAATATTCTTATCCACAGTGATGAAGACATCAAAACTTGTTTCAGCCAGACGCAATAACTCGCCGTTCTTTTTGCTACTCCAACCCGCTTCAGGCACGGTTAGAACTTCGTGACCTTGAAGCTCGGCTTTGAGTTTCCGGGGTAAGCATTCATCAAGCAGCACTCTCATAATTTTCAGCCAATAAATTTTCTCGCACGTTGGCAATCAATTCTGCAGCTTGTTCGCGTGTCACAGTTGGAAAATCATCTAAGAACTCATCGAGGCTGTCACCTGCTTCCAAATAATCAAACAAGGTTCTGGCAGGCACTCGTGTTCCTTTGAAGACAGGCATACCGCTCAAAATTTCAGGGTCGCTTACGACTAGACGCTTGATTGATTTCATAAATCAAACTCCTACGAATCAATTTAGGCAGTGATTATATCACTATGCATTTGTTGTCGCTTTTTTTTCGATATAGCTGCCCGCTTCTCTTTCTTCCTCACTCAACGCTGAATAGATTTTCTCTCGCGTTCGTTGCATCAATTCTGCGACATTTTCTTTCGAGTAGCCTGTGGTGCTGATTGGTTCATGAACCGTGAGATGAACGGTTGATGGAAAGACTTTGAACTCGCCTTTCGGCATGATCTTCGTCGTGCCTGAAACTGTAACCGGCACGATTGGCACACCTGCTTCAATCGCCATCATAAATGCACCTTTCTTAAACGGCAGCAATTTTCCATCTTTCGAGCGTGTGCCTTCTGGGTAAACCATGTAAGATTTGCCGCGACGAAGCTTTTCCGTAGCCAGTTTTGCGCTCTCTACAGCCGCAGGCGAATTACTGCGATCAACAGGAATTACACCCATCATGCGTATGCCTGGCCCGAACACCGGATACTTGAAAACCTCTTTCTTCGCCAGATACCCGGGATTGCGACCCAGATACGTTACAAACAGAGGCACTTCGATGAAGCTCTGATGATTGGGCGTGAAGATGTAGGCTTGCTTCGGGTCCAGGTGTTTCAAACCATTCACTACAACTTTCACACCAACCATGGCTAAGCCAATCTTGACAAAAAGCCCCACCGGTTTATAGATGGCGTTTTCGTTTTTCGTGAGGTAGCAAATCAGAATCAGAAAGGGCCCACCTATGGCAATGGCTGTGAACCAGAAGGCAACTAAAAAGAGACCGCGAAGTTTAGGCATCATGCTAAAAACAGAACCTCAAGATGACAGATATTTACAGGACTTCCCAGCAGGCGCAAGCCTAGCAAATAAACTTCCCCTTGTCATCTTTGCAGCGCCTGGGTAGTGTCCTAATCTGATGGTGCTGTTTAATAGCCCGCGGAGCGGGCGTAAGCATAAAGCCACGGGTGTCAGCCCGTGGACAGATGCCCGACACCATAGCGAGCCCGCGAAGCGGGTGATAGACGTGATTCATGCTATCTATCACCCGCTTCGCGGGCTCGCAGATGAGAATGCTCACAATACCCAGCCCTTACAGGCTGGGCTTTATGCTTTCACCCGCTTCGCGCGCTTCTCACATAACACCACAACTTTAGGACACTACTAGCGCCTGATTGACGCAATTCGGACGCAGCGAAGGGGTGAAAGGGCGACGCATCACCGATTTTGTATTGCTTGTCTCGCCCTTTTTGTTAGAATTCGAGCAAGCCATTTCCTCACCGGGCGATATTGAATTCGATTTGTGCTGCTGCTCCCGCAAGCTGTTCATAACGACTCGTAATCTTCATCCTCACAGAATTTTGCTTTGGGTTTGCCAATCTCTGTGCCCAAGAGACCGGTTTGAGGAGATAACTATCATGAAAATATACCGCGCACTTTTTCTTATCACCATCTTTGCCTTTGTACTCACTCTTTTTGCACTTCATTCCACGACAAGAGCGCAAGCCAATATCTACGAA
>JANMSG010000383.1:0-2936 GCA_031389065.1 Acidobacteriota bacterium
ATCGGCATACGCATGGCGCTTGGCGCGCGTCAAAGCGACGTCCTGAAGTTGATCATCCGTCAGGGGATGGTATTGACGCTGCTCGGCATCGTGCTTGGCGTGGCGAGCACCTATGTGTTGACGAAGTATCTGGAGAGCCTGACGAGCATGTTGTACGGCGTAGAGGCGGCCGATCCGCTGACCTTTGGGATCATCGCCGCCTTGCTGACCGTGGTTGCCTTGGTAGCTTGCTACATCCCTGCGCGGCGCGCCGCGCGGGTTGACCCGATGGTGGCGCTCAGATATGAATAAAAAGAAAAATATTCCTCGTGCTAAAAAATTAGCAGAAAGTTCTTGACCTTCGATTCGCTTGATGCTAATTTTCTAGCACGCTTGATGCTAAAAAATTAGCACCAGGCGAAAACCCAGGAAAAGCGCGAGGAATCGAGCATGACGCAGAGCACACATCAACGCCTCAGTCGCCGCGAACGGCAAATCATGGACATCATTTATAAACTGGGGCAAGCCACAGCGGCAGAGGTCTTAGAGAATATGGCAGACGCGCCAAGTTATTCAGCAGTGCGTGCCATGCTCCGCTTGCTTGAAGAGAAGGGCTACCTCAAACATGATACGGACGGGCTGCGTTATGTCTTCGTGCCAACAATAAACCGCGACAAGGCGCGCAAATCCGCACTTCAACAAATGCTACAGACTTTCTTTGACGGCTCAACCGAAGAGGCTGTCGCCACGCTTTTAAGTATGTCGCGTGCCAAGCTTTCCAAAGACGAGTTGGACAGGCTTTCGGAAATGATTGCAGAAGCCAGAAAGAAAGGACGATAAGTATGAAGTCTTTACCGTGTTTGTTTGCGCTGCCAATTCAATCGATCGAATGGGTTCAACTGCTGCTCGATACAGCGCTCAAAGGAATCATCATACTACTGCTTGCCGGCGCACTCGTCACAGCGCTCAGGCAGGCCTCTGCCGCCGCGCGCCATTTGCTGTGGAGCGTTGCCGTTGCAAGCCTACTGGCGTTGCCCATCTGCGAATTGACGTTGCCGAATTGGCGAGTGCCTATCTTTCCAGCCTTGCTGCAAAACGCCTCAGCAGACGCCGAAAGCGTTGCGATTCGCAATAACGAGGCGATCTCATCGGACAATATATTCTCATCAGCGGTAGACAAAACCGCGCTGCCTTCAAGGTCCTCCGCATCATTGAAAGAAGCACCGTCAGCCAAACGTCCCGTGCGCAAAACGATTGATGAATTGCCGACCTTGCCGCCTTATCAAACGCCACTCTTTGAAGACGTGCAAAGTGAATTGAGCCTTTCTCCTGAGTCACCAAAAAGGAATATGAATTGGGCGATGGTGATTTTGATGGTCTGGTCAGCAGGCTTTTTCATGGTGATGGCGAGGCTTTTGGCAGGAACATTTAAGGTGTGGATGATTGCGCGCCGCGCCCAGCCATTAACCGAAGATTATTGGGTAAAGCTGTTGAACGATCTTGCCGCAGAACTTCGATTACCTGGAAGCATTCGATTGTTAAAGAGTAAGCAGGTAACCATGCCTATGACTTGGGGCGCCTTGCGACCGGTTATCTTATTGCCGAAAGATGCAGAGGACTGGTCGCGCGAGTGCTGCCGTATCGTTCTCCTGCACGAACTGGCGCACATCAAACGTCGGGATTGTTTGACGCAAACTCTGGCGCAACTGGCTTGCGCGCTCTATTGGTTCAATCCTCTCGTATGGTTTGCAGCCAAGCGTTTGCGTGTTGAACGCGAATTAGCTTGTGATGACCAGGTGTTGGAAATCGGCACACGAGCAACAGATTATGCGAGTCACCTTGTTGCCATTGCCCATTCGTTTCAAGCCAGCGCTTTCGCTTCGTCAATGACTGTGGGTATGGCTTGCTCGCAGCTTGAAAGCCGCGTCGTATCTATTCTCAATCCCCACATCAGACGACGGAGTTTGAACCGTTTCAGAATCGTATTAGCGGGCCTTCTTGCCGGGTTTTTAGTTGTGCCTTTATCAGTCGTGCAACCCTGGGTGAGCGCCGCAGTTTTATCGCAAGATGTGGCGTTCAACCACGATTCAACTGCCTTTACCAACGAATCTGCCGAAATCGAAAAACCGCTGGATTCCTATTTGTCTCAGGTTGCAGAAACGCAGACTCAGAAAACGGTTGCGATGGTCGCAAGTCACCAGGAGGTAACCAACCTCCATCTTGATGGCAATGGCGAAAAGCTTGACTGGCAAGACACGCAGGCGCTCCATGAAAAGATGATGGCGGATGCAGCAGCACAAGAGAAAGCGACGCCAGAGGCGCAAACCGATGGCAGTTCATCGCCTGTAACCGCCGAGCAAAGCAATCGCCTGAAGATTCATGGCATCACGCCGGAATTCATCGAGTCCGTGCGAAAAATGGGTTTTGATAATCTGTCGGTCAATCAACTGGTGCAGATGCGCGTGCATAAGATTGACGAAGAATTTATCAGGCAGGTGCGCGGTTGGGGTTTTAATAACGCAACGCTCAATCAAATGGTTCAACTGCGAATCTCAGGCGTCAATACCGACTACATCGAAGTGATGAAGCGCGCAGGCTTTGACAACCTTTCAATCAACAGACTCGCGAGTTTGAAGATGCACAATGTTACGCCCGATTTTATTGAGGAGATGCGCCGGCAAGGTTTCGACAAACTCTCCATTGATCAATTGATGAGCCTGAAAGTTCACAACATCAACACAGCTTTTATTAATGAAGTGCAGAATTGGGGTTACGGCAAACTCTCGTTTAACGAGTTGCTACAGATTCGCATCCACAACGTCACACCGAACTTTGCGCGCGAGATGAAAACCTTTGGTTATGACAATCTGCCGTTAACCAAGCTCGTTCAATTGAAAGTGCAAGGCGTGAGCCCAGAATATATCAAAGAGATGCGCAGTCTTGGCATGGAGAATGTA
>JANMSG010000399.1:0-3147 GCA_031389065.1 Acidobacteriota bacterium
CCGCTTGTGACGTTAGGGCGCAATGAGACGTCTAATGAATTGATAGCCGAGCAAGTATCAGGCACACAAGGTTGGCAGAAGACTATTTATCAAGGCGATACCTGGATAGGCGAAGTGGTTATTCCTCAAGACCCTGATGAAACATCTGTCTGGAAGCTTGCCGTTTCCGGTGATGACATGACCCCTTTCAAGCTTGATGCGCAGCCTGCAACGATTGCCGATTATGCGGTCGGCACGAATGGCTGGCGTAATTATGAAAATACGGCAGGCATCGGTGCAGAGGGCGGAAGCGATACGCAACATCGTTTATCGCCGACCTTGCGTGCCGATTTCTTGAACCTTTTCATCTCCTCGCCCAGCGGCGGCGAAAGATTGGTAGCGGGCGATCCCTACACGGTAGCTTGGCTGATTCCGAAAGATACGGGCTTCATCCCTGTGCAAAGCGATATATTGCTTTCGACCAATAGCGGATTGACCTTCAGTGCGCTCCGGTCAAACATTCTAGGTAATGTCGAGAAACTCACAATCACCCTTCCATCAATCGCTACCACACAGGCGCGCATACGAGTGTCGGCAAGGGAAGGGCTGCTCGGCAACAGCATTTATGGCGACGGGCAAGCCGATTTTACGATCGGCATGAACGTTGGTGCGAGAAGCGATATGGTTTTCATTTCGTCTGAAAAGATAGACCAGAATTGGACAGACACAGCTTTTGACAACCCTGATGAGACGCAAAGCGGCGCCTCAAGGTTAATCGTGAACATGACCTTGACCAACAAAGGCGACGTTGCAATCGCCAAGCCCTTCTTCAGAGTTGCAGAATTGAATCGCGGCGTACTGCTTTCGCGCGATAGAAAATCGAAACAGAGTCTCGGCGCTTTACAAACCATTGACGTGGGTAGCGACAACCTGCTTTCGCCAAACGAAACAGTGCAGGTGCGCTTGATTTTAGGAGTCGTGTCGCCAAAGAAAATCTTCTTTTCGATTAACCTTTACGGCGTTGCATCGAATGGGTCAATCGGTGCCGGTCAAGCGGTAGAAATTTTTCGCGGCAAACCGAAAAGCAGATAAAACCTTGTGACGCTAAATAATGTAAAGCAAGCCTAGAGAGGGAACTCGCAGAGCTAACTCCGTAGGGATCACCTGTTTATAGAAACTCATTAGTTAATTGGCTTCTAGCTCGGTAGTGGTCGGTCAGTTAAATTGTAGTAGACTTAACTCCTATCTGGAGGTGTTATGAGTAAATTTAAATCTATCCACATTGAAGGATACCGACGCTTATATGATGTTCCGCTTGAAATGCGGGATTTAACTGTGATGATTGGTGCTAATGGAGTCGGTAAAACATCATTCTTGGATGTCTTTTCGTTACTAGCTGCATCAGCAAAAGGTCAATTGCTGGAAAGAATTGGTGGTGGCTTAGAAGGGATACTAACTCGCAATAAGGCAGATGACCTTGCCATCTCATTAGAAATGAGTGTTTCGGGGGGATTCGCTCCTCTTAAATATTTTTTAATGATACGCCCTATTAGAGGTTCTTCTTATGAAATCAGTGAAGAAACCTTAACTCAACAGAATAATCCCAAAGCGACTCAACCTCAGAAACACATAGATTCGCACAGTGTGAACATCAGATATTTTGATGTAAGGACACAACACTTAGAGCCACCCAACTGGGAACATAATCCTTTCGAGACATCACTATCACAAGTTCCCAAAATGTATCAACAATCGGAAAGTCTGAGAAAGCGACTGGCATCCTGTACTTTTTATGGCGCTTTGGATGTTTCTCCCAGAAGCCCTGTGCGCTTGCCACAAGAGATGCGCCCTGCCAAGCTACCTGGAGCGAACGGAGAAGATTTAGTTTCATCTTTATATGATCTTAGAGAAACTGATCCTGATCGTTTTGAAATGGTGGAGGATACACTGGCAGCGGCATTTCCTGATTTCGAGAAATTGAGTTTCCCCCCAGTTGCAGCAGGGAAATTATCTATGACTTGGAAAGATAAGAATTTTTCCAAACCTATCTATGTGCATGAATTGTCAGAAGGTACCTTGCGGTTTCTTTGGCTAGTAACGCTGCTACAAAGTCGGGAATTAACAGCTCTCACATTGATTGATGAACCGGAGGTTAGTTTACATCCAGAGTTATTGAGACTGCTTGCCGACCTGATGCGAGAGGCATCAAAGCGAACTCAGCTTATCGTGGCAACGCACTCCGATAGACTGATTCGCTTTTTGAAACCTGAAGAGGTGCTAATCTGCGATGCTGAAGATGGGTTGATGACTGCAACTTGGGCCGACAAATTAGACTTAAAGAAATGGCTTGCTGAATACAGCTTGGACGAGATTTGGGCGATGAACATAATAGGGGGGCGTCCATGAAAATTGCTATTTTAGTTGAAGGGAAAACTGAGGTAGCTTTTATGCCGACTTTACGAAACTTCCTTAAACCTCGCTTACAGGAGATGCCCCGTCTGCGCGCTATCCCTTATGATGGGCGCATACCCAAAGATGCTAAATTAAGGCGCAGGGTTGAACTTCTCTTGGATACCTATGACGCGGTGATTGCATTGACTGATGTTTATACGGGCACTAAAGATTTCGAGGATGCATCCCATGCAAAGAAAGAAATGGAGAAGTGGGTGGGAGACAATTCTAATTTTTATGCTCATGCGGCACAGCACGATTTTGAAGCTTGGCTTCTACCCTTTTGGGCAACCATTCAAAAGCTTGCTAAACATAATAAAACAGCTCCACCAGGGCAACCTGAGCAGATTAATCACAACAATCCGCCAGCACATCGAATCAAAGAAATTTTTGAGCTAGGCAATTGTCGAGACAGTTACAATAAGCCGCGCGACGCTAAACGCATACTAGAGGAAAATGATTTACTCGTATCTGCTCAAGTATGTCCTGAATTGAAAGCTTTCTTAAATACCATTCTATCTCTTTGCGGTGGGGAGACTATCGATTAATTAGAATTTATGTGAGTTAGAAAAGATATATAGCTTTTAAGAAAATGTTTTTTTGAGAAATCGGATTATAAAGCCAAAGCCTTAGAAGCTGTTTTAAAAGTCAGGGAGTAAAAATAGGCTCAATGATTTCAAAGGACTTACGGAAGTGAGCAAAACATAATTTGGGTCG
>JANMSG010000418.1:0-19457 GCA_031389065.1 Acidobacteriota bacterium
GGCGTTCACCTATTCAAGCAACGTAGGCTCTGAACAAGACCAGAGCGCCATACTGGAGTACACCTTAACCAATAAATTCTCTGCGTTGGCGGCTTACACACAGGGCGGCTCTGTCACCAACGGCGCGCGTACCAACAGCGATTTCACCATAGAAGTGCGCGGGCGCAGAAGGTTTTCGCTAGGCTTTAAGCAGGAGATGGCCAAGGACACATCTTCGACTACGGTCAGCAATGTCGCAGTGCCAACGCGCCCTGCACGCATTCCCAAACCGCCTGCCGATGTCACGGTCAACAAGCCTGCGGAGCTTAAATTGAGTGACAAGCAATTGCAGGAATTGTTGCCTGTCGAGAGAGACGGTTTCAGCCGTTCGCTGGCGCGTCTGGGCGAGCGCAATCTGCTCAATTATCTGCAGGAGAAAGGCTACTTTTTTGCCACCGTAAGTTCCAAGTGCGAGCCTGCCGATTGCAGCGGAGCAGAGGTGAAATTGGTTTACGACGTGCAGCCCGGACAGCGTTATGATTTGGGGGACATTGACATTGAAGGCACAGATGAACTCAACGAAACCGATGTCAGCGCCGACCTGCAATCAAAAACGGCTGCCTTCTTTGGCGGTGTGCCTCTGTTAAAAAACCTGCCCTTAATTGGCGGCTTAGCGCGCGGCATCACAAGCGATGACCGCATACGGCGCGACCGTGAGATTATTCGCAGCCGTATGGCGGATCTGGGGTACCGTTCGGCGCGCGTGACTTCGCGAATCGGCACTAAGCCCGACAGCGACGATCTCATACTCAGCTATGATGTGGAACAGGGACCGCGCTCGACGGTCGCAGAGATCGCCTTCAGAGGGAACTCCGTCTTCTCTTCTACGGAATTGCGTCAAGCAGTACCCATCAAGGACGAGGAAGCCTTTTCGCCCTCGCAAGCCCGCCAGGCAAGACAAAACCTCAGAAATTTATATACCGAAAAAGGCTATCTTGAGGTGACGGCGCAATATTCCATCGTTGATCTGGATCAGGATCGCGTCAAACTGGTTTACGATGTAAGCGAAGGTAGCCGCGCACTGATTGCAGATATTAAAGTCACAGGTCAGACAAAGACCCGCGAGGCATCCATCGCGCGATTCTTCGATTTCAAGCCCGGCGAAACGCTGACCCCGGATAAGATTCGCCGCACCCAGCGCGAACTTTTTGCCACCGGCGCTTTCAGCGAAGTCAATGTTCACACGGAACCTGTTGACATCACCGAACCCGAAGCTCGTCACGTCACCGTTCGCGTCACAGAAGCCAAACCTCTGCTGATGATTTACGGGCTTGGCTTTTCGACCGACGAGGGACCGCGAGGCTTACTGCAACTGACGAACACCAATCTGTTCGGGCGCGTCAATACGGCCTCGGTTCGCTTGCGCGCCAGTTTCCGCGAGCAACTCGTGCAGGTGCAATACACAGACCCGCGCGTTTTTGGCAGCAACTGGGGGGCGACGATCTCTGCATTTTATAACCGCAATTCCAACCTTCAAACCTTCCTACAGCGTCGTCTGGTAACCGGCGGCAAGACGGTAAACGACGGGCCTGGCTTTGGCATTGAGCGTATGGTCGGCTTCCTTCAGACCGAGCGGAAATTCTCTGATATTACTTCGGTGCGCTTGCGCTACAGTTTCGAAAATTCCAAGCTCTTCAATGTGCAGGACATTCCACTAGAAGAGATTGTGCGTAATGCGCAGGCTGTACGCTTAGGCAAACTCTCTGCCGGTTTCACGCAGGACGCGCGAAATTCCGCCCTCAATCCGACACAGGGACAACTCTTCAGCTTTGAACATTCGCTGGCCGCTCGCCCTTTCGGCGGCAATGAAGCCTTTAACAAGTCCTTCATCAGTTATCAGCGCTACCAGCAACTCTCTGCGAAAACGCCTGTACTGCGAGATTCCGTATTGGCTTTTGCCGGACGCCTGGGGCTGGCTGCGCCTTTCAGCGTTAGAGGGAGCGGCGCAAACGGCGCAATCACGGACGCAGACAGGCTACTGCCAATCAGCGAGCGTTTCTTTTCCGGCGGTGCAACGACCTTGCGCGGTTTCCAATTCGAACAGGCCGGACCCCAAGCCATACTGGAGCCGCGCAATGCAGAGGAACTGCCGACGCTTGTGCCACTGGGTGGAGATGCACTTTTAGTCATGAATTTTGAATTGCGCTATCCGCTCACCACACAATTGCGCCTCGTACCGTTTTATGATCTGGGCAATGTGTTTCGACGGGTGAGCGACATGAATTTCAAAAACCTGACTCACAGCATTGGTCTGGGTTTGCGCTTCAATACGCCAATCGGTCCTGTCGGAGTAGATTATGGTTATCTTCTCAACCCTCCCTCGTTTACCAGTGCCGGAGGCATGGTGGTACGACAACCGAAGGGTGTGTTCCATATACGATTCGGGCAAACGTTTTAAGCGACAGTTTGATTACTCACAAAAAACATTTATAGTGAACATAGATGAAATAAGGGAGTAGGTGATGAACAAACAATTGACAGACGAGCCAATTAAAGAGCAACGTTCAGCCTTCTTCGATGGGCCGAAAGATTTACTTACGCTTGCCAGTGAGCAGGGCGTGAAGCCTTTGGACTTTGAAGAGCTTATGTCTTCGCCTACGCTCTGGCCCGAAGAGGAAAGCGTGGATGACTTTATCGCCACAGTGCGTACTTGGCGTAGTGAAGGCAGGGCAGGCAAAAGGCTGTGATTGCAAGCGTCGTCGTTGATACAGATGTAGTTTCTTACCTGTACAAGCGCGACACCCGCGCCGAAGATTATCGTACTCACCTTCAAGGAAAACTCCTGACGATTTCGTTTATGACCCTTGCGGAGCTTGACCGTTGGATTCTTGAAAGAAATTGGGGTGAGAGAAGAAAGACCGATTTGGAAAAGTTCATGCATCGGTTCACCGTTATCGAAGTGAGTCGCGCCTTGTGTTTGAAGTGGGCAGAAGCAAGTCATAGAGCGCGCCGTAAGGGTCGGCCTATTGAAACCGCAGATGCCTGGATTGCTGCAACGGCTCTACTCTACGATATCCCACTTGTGACGCATAACCGGAATGATTATTCAGGCGTGGATGGTCTTCAAGTGATCTCAGAATCAGCATAGGCAGAGCGCGGAGAAGACGAGCAGGAAATAAGCTTTGCAGGGCTTTAGAAAACCCCTGAAGCGCCCAATGATGCAAAGCCTTCGTGCACACATCATTTTGTAGCAGGAGGAGTTTTGAACAGAGACAAATTCATCCGCTGTGTCCTTTGGGTGAGCGTCGTTTTTAACTTGGGTGGTGCTTTACTGTTCGCCTTCCCGTCGTCTCCACTTGGGCAGTTGGCGGGCCTGCCCGTTCCTGTACCGCCTATCTACAGGATGCTTTTGGCGTTTTTCGTTATTCTATTCGGCGGCGCTTACGCCTGGCTTGCCCGCCAACCAAATCTTGATCAGCCGCTCGTTGCACTGGCAGCAATCGGCAAGGCTGGCGTCTTTGTGGTCATCTTCATCTTTTGGCTGCTTGGTGAAGCGACCGGGCGCGGTGTGCTAGTCGCAACAGGTGACTTGATTATTGCCTGTATCTTTACGTGGTGGCTGCTTAGTGCCCATCAAGGCGCTCGACAGGAGCTGCCTAAACGAGTTTCACCGGTCTCTTAGTACCCCTCAGGCGGGGTCAGGATAGTTATCAGGTAGCATGTTATTGAGCAGTTTCGTAGAATAGCAAAACAATAAAATCTATCATCATCCAGGAGAATTTATGACAAAATTTAAGCCCTCTCGCTTGCTTTCAACTCTCGTGTTATGCCTGACGTTTGGGCTCTATGCGACGGTCGCGGCGCAGAATCCGCCGACCATTCTTGCTGACGCAGATCTACCGCGAGTCGTGCCGACGAGCTACTACTTTCAAGGACAGAGCGCGCCGACGCAGATGCGCAATGCCGCCGCTGTGCGCTTTGCGCCTGAAAGATTAGTCATCGTCGGACTGGTGGATACGTCCGGCTATTCAGACGAGATCAGAGGAAAATACGAAGGCTTTTTCATCACCGATTCAGCGATCAAAATCGGTGGCTCCAGACTAGCCACAGGGGCTTACGGATTCGGTTTTTCATCCGATGGCAAGGTGAACATCTTTGACATCAGCGGCAAACTCGTATTGACCGTAAAGACACAAAAGGATCCGGAGCTGAAACGGCCCAGACCTTTGATGATGGTGATGGCAGCAGGTAGTGTGCGGCTCTATCACGAACGCGATTATGTGATCCTGGCTGCGAAATAGAAGTTTTGCGTTTGCCAATTTCAACGACTGAGAAGAAACAGTGGAAAGAATAAAGGAGGCTCTTGTGATTCAAAACAAAATGATCAGTACAATCTTCATCTTATCAATTCTTGCATTGGGATTCTGGCTCGGCAGGGTCAGTAGCCCTGCAGTTGCAACCCCTGCCAATGTCAACACTGCGGGGCGCGTCTTCGAGATACGCACCTACACAACTCTGGAAGGTAGACTTGGTGCGCTGCATTCGCGATTCCGCGACCACACCACGAAATTATTTGAAAAGCATGGGATGACCAACATTGGTTACTGGTCGCCGCAGGATGCGCCACTGTCTCAGAATACACTCATTTATGTTCTTGCTCATTCGAGCAGAGAGGCCGCCAAGAAGAGCTGGGATGATTTCAGAAATGACCCGCAATGGAAGAAGGTGCGCGACGAATCGGAGGCCAGTGGCAAGATCATCAGCAAATTGGAGTCGGTTTATATGGATGCCACAGATTACTCCCCGATGAAGTGAACGCAAAGGGTGCGAGTCTCAGACGACGAGTGTTTACACGATCATTGTCTTGAAGGCGTCATGGACGATGTACAAGTTAACAGACGACTCGGACGATCGCTTGGCGCTTGAGGATGTTGAAGCAATCTGAATTTCACAGGAGCAACATTTTAGAAGAGAAGAAAGGAAGATTTATGAAGAAACTTATGCAATTGTCCACACTGATTCTGTTATTGATGGTTTGCCCAAGCCTGACCCCCGGGAGGTCTGCGGCGAAATGGATCAGCCTTTTCGACGGCAAGACCTTGAACGGCTGGAAGGCAAACGAAAATCCCGACACCTTCAAAGTCGAAAACGGCTCGATTGTCGTCAACGGACCTCGCTCACATCTGTTTTACGATGGCAAGGTAATGAATCACAGCTTCAAAAACTTTGAATGGAAAGCCGATGTGATGACGATGGAAGGCTCTAACTCAGGGATGTACTTTCACACCGAATTCCTTGAAAAAGGTTGGCCCGCAAAAGGCTACGAAGTACAGGTCAACAACACCCATGGCGACCCGAAAAAGACAGGCGGCCTCTATGGGATAAAGGATGTATTTGAAGCTCCAGCCAAAGACAATGAATGGTTCACGCAGCATATTATCGTCAAAGGCAAACACATCATCGTAAAGGTTAACGGTAAGACTCTGGTTGATTACACCGAGCCTGAAAATGCCGAGCGCCCCAAGGGTATGGAAGGCCGCTTACTGTCAAGCGGGACGATTGCGCTTCAGGGGCACGACCCGAAAAGCAAAGTGCTTTTCAAAAATATCATGGTAATGCCCTTACCCGACAAGTAAAAGCTCAACAAATACAAGCATAGATATTGCTGAGTTTAACTTACCATTTCGCTTTTTTGGGTCAAGAATAGGTCACGGTTCCCTAATATTTCCGTCGCCAGAATCTGTGAGCCTTCATTCAAAACCTCGTCACCCAGATGCACATAAATGTCTGAGGTCGTCGAAATATCGTTGTGCCTGAGTGTCCCTTGCACCAGTTTCAAATCTCTGGACTTCTCATAGAGCAAGGTCCCGGCAGAGTGCCGGAAGATGTGATGTCCCTATTTTCCTTTGACGCGCTCAATACCCGCTTTAGAGCGGGTTTTCATTTGAGCTTACTGGCTCGTTTTGCGGTTTCCGTCAGTTTTCCAGGCTTTCTGAAATTGAGGTAGTAAATCCAAGTGCAAGCGCTCTAGAGCCTCCGTCTTCAACTGTATAACAGCATCACTTATCATCTCTTTTAGGTTTTTATCAAAATAGCTCACAGCACTAACGCTGGCTAAAAGTTTTTGCGCCTTATCAAACTCTTCGGGTAAGAGTTCTTGAAAATATTCTTTGGACGGGTGGGTAATATTGAACCGAGAAGAACGCCTTTCCATAGCCCTCTCTGTGGCTCTCTGAATTACCAACTTGCCAACCATCGCTCAGAGAGATGCGCGGCTGTCCTTGCTCTGATCAGGAGCGAGTTAGGCAAGCTGATTCGGTTATAAAAGAGCATTGACAACAACTCTCTTGCTCAATGATTGGGATTATGATTCTTCCTCATTCACGGCCATTGCAATACTCTCAGGTGTTGCCTCAGATATACTGGCGGATGATTTATCTTCATCTGCTTTCGATATAGGTGCCGTCTTAGGCTTTTTTGCTTGCTCGCCTGGAGCCAGACTGCAAAAAGACAGAAATCGAATGCCGCCCCTGTCACGAAGGCTTCACGCAGAGTGAATGGACGACCTATCACCGCAAGGCAGCCTATCGAGGCGACCTGTGAAAGGCACAATCTATCTGCATTGATTAAAATCTGTAATACCAATGCAATTGCATCTTTTTGATTACAGCGGAAACATAATCGTCAACAAACGCTTCATCTTTCTCATTCTCAATGTACTCTTCGCCTGCCGTGTACTTCCCCTTTGTGGTTGCTAGTACATGGTAGGCCACGCCATTCGCCAACTGGGCAGTCATACGTTTTGTTGTCTTTGGAAATAAATAGTAGATAGGCGGGATTGGTCGGTAGATCACCTTTAGGAAAAGCATGAGGTAAGGAGGATCATCTTCTTTCCTCGGAATATATTGTCCAGGACATAAGAGTCCTGCCTCAAGGTTACGCTTAATTGATTCAGGAGTATCCTCTGTCACCTCTGGCATAGTATCAAACAACACGACATAAGAGAGTCCTTCTAAATCAGCAGGATTGAGCCATTTTATAGCTTGATTGAGGTGCCAAATGGTTCCTCGCGGGGCATTCTCAGCATAGTTAACTATTTCCATAAGGGTAATTGGTTGTCAGGCGTTTTTATCAGTACTATTGGCCTCAGCTTTTTTGTCTGTCTTTTTCAAGAAAGCATATAAACCAGCTCCAAGCATTAACGCGCCAAATAGTAACCCTGTGATTTGACCACTTTGGTAAGCGCCCCCTGAAGTAGGAATACCAGATATGAACCAATTCGCTAATACTGCGCCACCCCAAAGAATACCGATTCCACCAAATATTCTATTTCTCATTTAGATAGCCTCACCTTAATACTTTGAATTGTTGATTGAGAGAGATGATCGGGAAGGGGCAAACAAGCCTTAGCATAAAGTTAAGCCAAGGATAGATCAACACTATATCAAGAATCAGAAGAATACGCCTCGCCTGTGTCCAGTTTGCAAGGCGAACATTGGAACCTCGGCGCGCCGGGACTCTACATCTTGAGCGCGCCTGCTTCGTCTTCTATAACGGAATGAATCAACCTTCAGATGGGTTTGGCTACCCATGCATTCGGGTAGGGATTGAGGAAGAAGAGAAGCAAGGTCAATCAAAATCTACAGGCATGCCCTGTGAAGCACCGCCATGCCTATTTTAAGCGTTTGGAAGTTAAGGCGAGTAAAGATACCCTGAAACGCTCACCGGGCAAAAACAAGCGATTAAACAAAGGGCGCACCGAGTGATAGTGTCCGGGCTCGCCTTGTGCGTTATCTGATGTTCGCCTTATCTACAGGCGCAAGTATTGTTCAATATATTCCTATCTGTGAGACGGAATGCTACACCTTGAGAGAACATCTGTAAGGACGCAGTGGCTCTATTTGAGTTTGTGTCTATGCTAACCATCACTCGGCGATCACTGGTGTTGTGTTGCAAGGTGATTGCGCTGCCACGCCTTGTCAGGGTCCCTGTTCCTCCGAAGATGACCCCTGAGCAATTCGTAAACTGATAATCTCCGGTTGTGGAGTTGATTTGTAGTATATTGCCGTTGCTTTCATCTTGGAGGCAAAGATTAAAGTCCTCCAGATTGTATCTGGCAAGAACAAAATCGGCTTGCAATGGTGTTGTCGTTCTTACTCCCGCTACGACAACTTTGTTATCTTGATGAATTGCCATGTCAAATATTTCATCATTTGCGCCCATATCGGTTGTTCGCTTGCCGCCATTTCCAAAATTGCCATCCAAGGTACCATTTTGGTTATAGCGTGCAAGGGCAAAATCTACATCTGTGAGAGAAAGGTTGAGCGCGAATCCTGCGGCGATGATCTTGCCATCTTGTTGCACCTTAACCGCTCTTATCTCCTCATTATAACCTGAGAAGTCTGTAATAACTAAGCCTGCTGAACCGAAAGAACTATCGAGACTGCCGTCACTATTATAGCGAGCAAGTGCGAAGTCCAACCATCGCTCTCCCGCTGAACCTGCGGCAATAATCTTTCCATTCGGTTCAAGACTTATATCATAAGCAACAGCATCTTTTCGTCCGAAGGTGGCGTTATCGTTACGAGGAAAAGTTGTCAGTACTTTTCCTCCTGACCCAAAGCTAACATCAAGACTGCCATCTGTGTTATATCGAGCAAGTCCGAAGTTATCACTAGCATAGGTGTAAGTAAAAGCATTCCCTGTTGCTAGGATTTTGCCATCGGGTTGCAAGATGACAGCTTGCGCTACGTCGTAGCCGCCAAAGAAATCTGTGAACACCTTTCCGCCAATACCAAAATCATTATCGAAACTCCCGTCAGCGTTATAACGAACAATCACGAAATCTTCATATTGGGAGTTCGGAAGTTTCCCCCCTCCTACGACAACAATCTTACTGTCTGGCTGAAGAAGGACAGATGAAATATAATTATGTTGATTGAACAAATCTGTAACGACTTTGCCGCCAGAGCCAAACGTCATATCGAGGCTACCATCGCTGTTATAGCGAGCAAGAGCAAAATCTGTTTGCGTACTAAAATTGAAGGTTGTTCCTACAGCGACAATCTTGCCATCACTTTGAAGCGCAATGTCAGTAATGCCTGTGCCTAAATTAAATGCAGTGATTACCTTTCCGCCGATACCAAAGCTCATATCTAGATTTCCGTTTGAATGATAACGAGTAAGTGCAAAGCCAGCGTTTACGCCATCCGAGGCTCCCCCAGCAGCGATGATTTTTCCATCAGGTTGAATCACTAAGGCAGATGCCCTGCCACTTCCCCCATTAAAATCAGTGATAACTTTTCCACCATTGCCGAATGTAGGATCGAGGTCGCCTGCCGCAGCACTTGCTGTACGGGGTAAAGAGAAGCATAAAAGAAAAATTGTGAGAAAGAATAAAAGAAGATAGCGAGCTTTTTTCAATGATTGTTTTAGCATCGGACAAGGCTTCACCTTATTACATGAGTTTTTTCGATCTAACGTTTTCCACAGGACAGTTTTTGAATACCAATCAATCAGTGGAATTGTGAGCGTTTTACGAGCGATAGGATTTGAGAATCAAACCTTAATAAGACCCGGAAAAGAGACGCGCTTAGTTTCCCAGCATTCAGGGGTTTTATCAAGTCCCAAAGGAGCAGCGGAATTTCTCAATCGGCATCAGCGCGGCGATTGGGGAGATTTGGGCGAAGAGGATAGGCAAGAGAATGAATTTTCAGTAGATAAGCGATTGCGAATCTTCTCGGCTTATCACACCAGCAAGGGAGTAAAGCTTTGGGTCATCACGGAGGCTGACAGGGTCGGTACCGACGATTTTGTTGCCGAGCGAGTATTGACTATTGATTCAGATGGAGGCGCGCGTATTCCGATCATCACGCGCAAGTTTTGATTTCTGATAGCCAACGGTGAAGCATATTGCCACCTATTTCAAGCGTTTGGCACTGGTGGCAGATCTTGAGCAAGGTACACACAAAACAGCGCGCTTTGAAGAACCAAAAGAACGCGCCGAGGTTTTGCCCAGTGTGTAGAGAAAAGGTTTAATATTAAACAGGCGCGTCGGGGTTGAATCACTTGGCGCGCCTGTTTATGAGAAACTGGCTTCGCGGCCTCCGGTCGAACCCATTGTTAGGCGCAACCTACAGTCAGCCTACTCGCTCTTCTCCATCTCTTGTTCTACTGCGCTTCGTTGCATTTCTCCTTCAAAGTTCTGATACCTCTCAAAATCGCTCTCCCTGAAATCTACTGCTAGTTGCAGATGGCCACAGTGTGTACATCCGTATGCTCTTACTGATCTCTCTCCCACCCCAAATATCTTTCGCAGCATCGGCGTATCTTTGGGGGTAGTGGGGGTAGTGGGGGTAAACTTTACACGATCACAATCACGAAGCACTCCTTCAACCAGTGATGTACTTCCGCACGATGTACATTTCATGATAACAAATACTCCTTGGCCAATTATCTTGGAGGAATCCCCGAACCATTCTAGCATCAACTTTCCCTGAGTTGTGTATCTTCTTGATGGGGTTGTTAGGCTCGTTTCTCTTCTCGCTTGAACGCAACTGGAAGCGCCTACCATGAATTAGACAACGAATTGCCGCTTACACATTTGTAAGCAAGCTGTTGTTTCTACAAACTTGTTTCTTTATCTACAAACTTTTCAGTTGAGTCTCTACGCCTCGCCTTGATTGAACGCCGGGCTCGTTAAGATTTATGAGCAATGAAAGCGGTGCAATCAGACGCCTCTGATTCCTACTCATCAATATCAGCCCTGGTGCGCCTGCTTCGTCTTCCATAACGCAATGAATCAAGCTTCAGAAGCGCGCCAGCTTGTTAGGAATAGACGTGATCCAGAAATTAATCCCATCGCTACACACACCATAGGGTTCCAAATCACCTGTGGGAAAGGTGCCTATCGGAGTAAGGTCTGCTGCCTTCCAAAGAGATAAGTTGCCGCCGTTACGATTTGTGACTAATATTCTTTCGCCGTCGAAGGCAGCAGCAACAGGATTACTCAGCCCATTACCAGTTAAAGTGGACAAGACGGTACCTGACGAAGCACGGACAACGCTGAGGGCATTTATTCCTTGCGGGACCCAGATATTCGTCCCGTCGAATATGGGGAAACTCGGACTGTTGATAAGAACGGATTGAATAATATTACCGTTTGTATCCAATTTCTTGAGCGCGCCGTCTTGATCTGCAACCCACATATTGGTTCCGTCATAAACGATGCCTGTGGGGCCCATAAAACCATTAGTCACCGTTGTCACAGCCCAGGGCAGTGTCGGCCCAGGAGTAATAATAGAGACAGAGCCAGGATCTCCTAAGTTTGCCGTCCAAATTCTCGTTCCATCAAAGCAGATGGAACGCGCGAGCGTGCCTATATTACTCGCTACTAGTGTGACAGGCCCTGGTGCTTGAGATGGATCAATCATATAGAGATTTTCAGCCCCGCACACAAAGACTCGCCCCATAGCAATCAGTACGCCAAATCCGCCAGTGGCCCCTGTCCAGGTTTCCAGCAACTTCGCGTCACTGGCGCGCACACGGGATACAATGCCGCCAGGGCCAGGGATCCATAGATCAGCGCCATCTGATTGAATCAATCCTATTGAATTAGAAATAGTTGTTACGCCAAGGCCAAACAGAAATGGATGTGTAGTCGTCCACCATTGATTGAGCGCCGCCCGTCGGCTGCCGCGCTTGAGCGATTGGTCCATGGTACGGGTGACGAAAGCCGCCATCTGCTCGCGGGTGACCGTTTGCGTTGGACTGAATGTGATAGCGGTTGTGCCATTGGTCAATCCCGAAAAGTAAGCCGCTGCAATCTGACAAAAGAAGGGATTACCCATCACATCGGTAAACGGTAGAGTGACCGTCATCCCTCCACAGGTGCCGGTGTCGGCTTTCATCCTACTTGATACGATGGTCAGACTTACCATCAATGAGACAAGAACCACAGCGCGAATAACGATTACACGATTCAATTGCATAGAGATTTCCTTGCTGAAAAATAGATTGGACCCGGGGATGCAGTATTGCTATCTGTCAGCCATCTGTCAATTCCTCTCTATAGGCATGCCTGGAGAAGCGCAAGCTTGCCTATTTCAAGCGTTTGGCTACTTCGCCAAGTCCTGACACTACGAAACGCGCTACGGGCTTAATTTCGCTTTGTGTGCAGGATTAACAAAACCTAAGCAAACTCTTAACGAAATATAATCGCGGAATGGTGCTTTTTGCCCTCCGGAAATTGGCGAACTTTTGGCTAACTAAAATTGTGCCTCTGTGACGCGGCGCGATGACGGTTTGCACCTTGTTTTTATTGGTCTTTTCTTTTTTGTGGCGCTGTGCCTGGGGCGCCAAATTTTGGCTACCTTTTGGCTACCTTTTTTTTTGCTCGAATTTGTGTACTTTTGTGTATTTTTTTAATTGGCTTTTTCAGGTGGTCGCGGTCACTTATTTTTTGAGGCGTTGGGGTAATGAAAATGTGACGCGCTCGAGCTGGTTCCAGGTGCCTGAAAGGGTGAAGGAAAGTCCGGCCTGTGCTTCGTCGCGAGTTAAGATTTCTTGTTGTATCAAAAGTGTTTTTGTGACACTGGCGACAAAAGTTTTTTCAGCCTGGGCGAGTTGTTGCATGAAATTTGTTGGGGCGTTCACGCGTGTCTCCTTTTGAAAAAGAATCTCACATTACGCTAGAGAGTGTAGCAGAGCGATCTAAACCGGGCGGTGTTCCTTTGCTGATACTGCTGCTTACAAATCACAAAATGGGTCACGGTTGGGTCACGGTAGGTCACGATAACTTACAAAGCTATGAAATACTTTCCTTCAAAATATGAGTAAAACTGTGAAAACAGAACGCGGGAAATGTAAATACTTACTCGATAAGTAAACGAAAGCCTCGTTACATTATGAAGAGTGGGATCGTAGATGCTTCTTCAAGGGGCGCGATCCCATTCAACTTTATGCAAATGTGGAAACCTTTACTTCGCTGGTTCAACCGTAAAAGTGAAGAGGTAGTCTTTCTCCTGTTCGCCGATTTTGATGGGTAGCCGCAGACTGAACTGTTTACCTGCATAGGTGTCAATGCCACCATGGAAGAGCTTTCGCAGTGTCCAAGTATCTGCGTCGTTGTGAGAGATGAATCCGACAGGCACGATGGTATCAGTCCGCGAGGTCTTCGCGTTAATTTCGGTCACCGCCTGCGCATCAACATTTGCAGCGTAGCGCACGTCTTCATGTATGACCCTGTGAAGCTGTCCGCTGACGTCCGTAAAAGAAGCATTTTTCCAGTTAATCTGTACAACGGTGCTCGTCTTATTGGTGAGCGTAAAGCTTAAATGAGTCGAAAGGGGAAAGCTGATTTTTATCGATTCGTCCTCGAAGGTGAAACCGCTGGCCCCGGCAGGTTGTACGAGTTTCAAATCGTATCCACCGCCGGTTTGAGCAAACGTCGAGGCAGCGAAAAAACCGCATAAGATAAAGGCAAAGAAGATATTTTTTAACATACTAAGATCCTTTCCGTATAAATTATCCCTCCATCTTACACACATACTTCCCAAACATGAAGCTTGCTCATAAGACTCGCTTCGTACCTTTGGGGAAGGATAGGCACAAAGTATCGAATATTGATACGATTCGATTCGCTCAAAATTAATTTGCGAATAGATGTGAGTGGCATATAGAGATCCCGTGAATTGTCCATGAGTTATTTGAAGCCATACTTCAAATAAAATTTTTTAGCTGCTTCCTTAATCAACCTTGGATCAACAGTAAAGCTATCGAAGTAAGCGCTAGCAGAATTTTTCAATTACCCAGGCAAGGAAGACTTATGGGCTTGTTCAAAACTTTGTCAGCTCTCCATACTTTTTTTCACGATAGGATCTTCCAAAAATCCCTCTCCCTTCAAACACATCTTTTAAAGTGTTTCCATACTTACTGAGGGGAATGCGGGATATGGGCACAAGCTTTGCTTATTTTGATTATCTGCGAAAGCGAAAACATACTTTTGCACAGATTGTGTACGAATTAAGAGCAAATCAGGAGGAAATATATGGCGGAACGTAATGAAAAAGAACAGGAGAAATTTGATAAGAACTGGCAAAGCGGCGGCAACGCAGGAGCCGGTAAGTCAGGTCGTGAGGATATGGGAAGCGAAAAGTCCAGCGATACGATGGGCAGTCATAAACCCGGCACTGCGCCAAGACGTGACGCAGATAAAGGGAGTGATGATCGCGGTGGCCAGGATAACTAAGAACTTTTGCCGGTTGCCGAATCATTTGCAAATTATCACGATTATTTATTCGTGAAATCAGGACTGCGAAGCAGATCTTCGATGACCTTTTTGTTGGCTTTCGGAAAGGCGTATTCGTCAAGCTCTGTGATCTTCACCCAGCGAATCTTTTGACTCGACTTCGGTGACGCGTTGCCGCGCACGTAACGGCAATGAAAAGCATGCAAGGTGATACGGAAGTGTGTGAAAGAGTGCTCGACAAGCGAGAAGCGTTTGCCAACTTCAACCTCAAGCCCTGCCTCTTCGAGAGTCTCGCGCTGACAACACTCTTCAAGCGACTCTTGGCGCTTGAGTTTGCCGCCTGGAAATTCCCACAGATTGCCTAACAAACCTTCTGAAGGACGCAAGGCAATTAACACCTTACCGTTTTTATGCACAACACCAATGGCGATTTGATGATGCGGAATTTCCGCCTTCGGTGATTTTCTCGGCAACTCATTCATACGCCCTTCTGCAAAAGCTCTACAGTCACAACGAATCGGACAGACTGCGCAAAGGGGATTTTTCGGTTTGCAGACGATTGCGCCCAACTCCATCAAAGCTTCATTGAATTGCCCTGCTCTGCCTTGCGGAACCAAGGCGTCAGCGATGCGTTGGAACTCGCGCTTTGCCGCCGTTTTTCGGATGTCCGATTCGATAGCATAAACCCTCGCCAGGACGCGCATCACGTTGCCATCAACGGCGGCGCAGTCTTCGCCAAAAGCAAGGCTGGCAACGCTTGCCGCAGTGTATGCGCCAAAGCCTTTCAATAACAAAAGCTCCTGGCGTGAAGTTGGCAGTTTGCCTTGATATTTTTTCACTATCGTTTTTGCCGCTTCACGCAAGTTGCGCGCTCTTGCGTAATAGCCCAAGCCTTCCCAGGTCTTCATCAACACGCCATCCTTTGCTTTCGCGAGGGTTGCAACATCGGGGAAGATTTCTAAGAATCGTTGGTAATAAGGAATAACCGTTGCGACGCGAGTCTGTTGCAACATCACTTCGGAAATCCAGATTCGATAGGGGTCTTGGGTCTCGCGCCAGGGGAGTTGCCGTTTCTCTTTTTCAAACCAGACGAGGAGAGCTTCAAGCAATCTTTTATTGGCGGTTTTCTTCTTATTGGAACGTGTGCCGTGCATCTGTCTTTCGCTTTTCATTCTTTTGCTCTGTGTGAAAGAATGGAGTTTACCGAAAGGTCGCAGACGGCACAAACGCGCTGCTTGCGAAAATAAAAAGTTACCTTATGCCTGAATTGCCTGAAGTCGAAACCGTGCGTCGCAGCCTGGAAATGGTTTTGCCCGATAGAACCTTTGTGGAGATTCAAGTGCGCCAGTCGCGCTTGCGCTCGACGGTTGATGAAGAATGCTTGAATGATTTAATTCTGCATCGCAAAGTCTTGCGCCTGACGCGCCGCGCTAAATATATCATCGTGCATTTCACTGGCGGCGGTTGTCTGATTCTGCATTTAGGGATGACCGGGCAGTTACTGATTTTGTCTGCGTCGCAAGCCTTTGATAAACACGATCACGTGATTTTTACGCTCGACAACGGTTTGGAATTGCGCTTTCGCGACCCGCGCCGCTTCGGTTGTGTTGCCGCCGTAGAAGAAGCGAATTTGGACGAGCACGCCTTGCTTCGTCATTTGGGAGTGGAACCGCTTTCGGAAAAGTTCACGCCCGAGTATCTCTTCAAACGCTCGCGAAAATCGAAAAAGCCTGTGAAGAATTTTATTATGGATCAGCAGGCGCTGGTCGGCGTAGGCAACATCTACGCCAGCGAAACGCTTTTCCTTGCGGGCATTCATCCGTTGCGGGCGGCAGGTCGTATCAGTTTGGCGCGCTGGCAGAAGTTACACGCGACCATTCAACAGGTCTTGCAGGAAGCCATTGCCTTAGGCGGCACAACGATTGACGATTTCCGCAATAGCGATGGCAGCAGCGGCTACTTTCAACAGAAACTGAGAGCCTACGGACGAAAAGGCGAACCTTGTTTACGTTGCCAGACACCGATTCGCGCCGAGGTTCTAGCCGGACGCTCGACTTTCTATTGCCCAAAGTGTCAAAGATAATCTGCGGTTGCTTCCATAGTTGCTCGCCTCATATTACCGCTTTCAGGCGGCATTGTGGTTTGGGCGTTTTCTTTTTGTCTTGGCAGCCTGGCGTAAAATGCCTTTGGCAACAAGCGGATTTTGCGCAAAGTAGCAAAAGCTCGAAAAGAGGGTGCTTGGTCTGCTCGTAAGCTGTAAATTGCAGCCCTTCCTTGCCATAGAGGCAACGCCTTGATTGCTCATCGGCTCTTATTATGGTATTTCTTTACTACCCACGCCTTACCCATAAAATAGATGTGTGGAGTCTGGTCAAAGCAAGAAATCGGGAGAATAAATGTCTCAGGAGTTAATTATATTGGGGAATTCTGACGCGAGTTCGTCACAGACTCTTGCGACGGCAGAGACGTCGAACGCCAAGACCGAAGTCGGCAATTATTTTGTCTCAAACTATCCGCCGTTTTCGCAGTGGAAACCGGAATATCTTTCAAGCGCCACGGAAGCCTTGAACCAGCCGCCGCGCACGGGCGACCCCCTCGGGCTATATCTACACATTCCTTTTTGCCGCAAGCGTTGCAAATTCTGTTACTTCAAAGTCTATACCGACAAGAACGCTTCGCAGATAGAGATTTACCTCGACGCGCTCATCAAAGAGAATGAAATCTACAGTCGTTCGCCGGCTTTTCAAGGGCGACAACTGCGCTTCGCTTATTTTGGCGGCGGTACCCCTTCTTACATCAGCGAAAGGCAACTGCATTACCTGGTTGAAGGGCTCAACCGCTTCGTGAGTTGGGAAAATGCCGAAGAGGTCACCTTCGAGTGTGAACCCGGAACCTTACACAAATCGAAACTCGAAATGCTCAAAGAGATCGGCGTCACGCGCTTAAGTTTAGGCGTTGAGCATTTCAATGATGACATTTTGGAAGCCAATGGTCGGGCTCATCTTTCCCCTGAAATTTACCGCGCCTATGAATGGGCGCGCGAAGTTGATTTCCCGCAAATCAATATTGATCTGATCGCTGGTATGATGGGCGAATCGGAAGAGGCTTGGCGCGACACGGTTCGCCGCGCCATCGAACTGGAGCCTGATTCGGTGACCATCTATCAGATGGAACTCCCTTACAACACGGTCATTTCGCGAGAGATGATTGAAAAGGGGCTTGACTCGCCGATTGCCGATTGGCCCACAAAACGACGTTGGGTTGAGTATGCTTTCGAACAGTTTGAGGAGCGCGGCTACCAGGTGGCGAGCGCTTACACCTTGGCGACGACGAAAAAGCCCTGCCGCTTCATCTACACAGACGCGCTCTGGCACGGCGGCGATATGATAGGGCTAGGGGTTTCATCGTTTTCGCATTTTGGTGGCGTGCATTTCCAGAACGCTCACAATTTTGAAGAGTATATCAGCGCCCTTGACAGCGATGAACTGCCGCTTTTGCGCGCCTTACCTTTAACGCCAAAGCAGAACCTTATACGCGAGATGGTTCTGCAACTGAAAACCGGCGCGCTTGACCTGCACTACTTTAAAGAAAAGTTCGGCGTTGACATCTGGAAAGAGTTTCAAGGGGTTTATCAACAACTGCAAAAGGAAGGGATGCTCGATCACGACAACGATAAAATTCAGCTCAGCCGTCGCGGCATCTTGCAAGTGGATCACTTCCTCTCTGAATTTTTTGAAACCGAATTAAAGCCTGTCCGGTATGCGTAACTGAATCTATGGAAATTAATACAACTAATTATGACGTAATCGTAATGGGTGGAGGACCTGCCGGTAGCTCTGTCGCCAGCATCCTCGCCCGCGAAGGCCGCACAGTCGTCCTCTTTGAGAAAGAGGTATTTCCTCGCCATCACATCGGCGAATCGTTGATGACAGATACCTACTGGACGTTCGAGCGTATGGGGATTCTGGACAAGCTGAGACAAAGCCCATTTGTCCGCAAGTACAGCGTGCAGTTTGCCAACCCTGCGGGCAAAGAGTCTCGTCCGTTTTATTTCTTTGAAGCCAATCATCACGAAAGCGCCGTCACCTGGCAAGTAACCCGATCTGAGTTTGATAAAATGCTTATCGAACACGCCGAAGAGCAGGGCGCGACAATTCTCCAGGGAACGCCCGTCAAGCGTGTCCTCTTCGATGGTGACCGCGCAACGGGAGTCGAGGCGCAAATGCAGGACGGCTCCGTGCGCCAATTTCACGCCAAGGTAGTCATTGACGCCACAGGGCAAAGCGCCATGCTGTCGAACAAATTTGGCTGGCGTATGCGCGATCCGAAACTCAAAAAAGCTGTGCTTTATTCCTACTTCAAAGGCGCGCACCGCGAAGCGGATCTCAACGGCGGCGCGACTCTGGTTCTGCGCACAGGTGGCGGCAGCAACGGCTGGTTCTGGTATATTCCGCTCGAAAATGACATCACCAGCGTTGGCATCGTCGCAGACCCCGATTACCTTGTGAAAAATCGTGGCAAAGACCTGGCAAAGATATTTCAAGAAGAGGTTGAAAAATGTGAGCCTTGTCGTCGCCGCGTCGCTGATGCCGAGCGCGTAGATAAAATTTATTCGATTCTGGATTACTCCTATCGCTCAAAACTAAACTCCGGCGATGGTTTCATGCTGATCGGCGACGCTTATGGCTTCCTTGATCCAATCTATTCCTCAGGAGTGCTCTTGGCGCTCAAGATGGCAGAGCTTGCCGCCGATGCCATTCACGATGCCTTCAACAAGGACGATTTCTCCGGCGAACGACTGGGGCAATTCCAAACCAAACTCGATACCGGCATAGAGTCCATGCGTAAGCTGGTACACGCCTTCTATTACGAAGGATTTAGCTTTGCTCAGTTCTTAAAGAAGTATCCGGAGCAGCGCGTCAACATCATCAATCTGCTGATCGGCAATGTCTTTAAGGAAGACGTGGATGAGGTCTATGGACCGATGTCCGAATTTGCCGAAATCCCGCCGCCGATTTACGAATCAGTTGGCAGTTCCGAAGTTTCGGACAAGGCAACCACGAGTGGCAAGCCAGAGGAAATTCTTTCGGCAAAATATATTTATTATGACGATAAGGCCCTCTCGCAAGAGTTAAAAGAATCTTGATTGCCAAGTTTCAACGCCTGGGTGCGAAGGGGAGCGCGGGCATTCCTATCCGCAGGTTTTCAAATTCATGCGGACAGGAATGTC
>JANMSG010000427.1:0-3476 GCA_031389065.1 Acidobacteriota bacterium
TCGCCGAAACGGAACGATCCTAGACCTATGCCTCCGGCAAAAAGAAAAGCGGCTGCCGCGTAGCGACCAGTTTCTGCAAACGCTTATGCGGATTTTTATAGACAGGAAATGCCATGCAAAAACTAATCATCTTATTTTTAATAGTCTTCACACTCATTCAAACGATCCCTTACGCTTCAACAACGATTGCGAAAACCGGCACATCGCAGCGTAATACGCGAGCCAATTATTCCGCAGTCATTGATACGATCTCGGAATTTATCAACGAGCAACTAGCCGAAAAAAATATACCTGCGATCTCAATTGCACTCGTCGATAATCAAAATATCGTCTGGCAAAAAGGTTTCGGCTACGGGAATCCGAAAGCAGAAACGCCGCCGAATGCAAACACTGTCTATCGCGTAGGCTCTGTGTCAAAACTTTTCACGGACATTGCCGTGATGCAATTGGTCGAACGAGGCAGGGTCAATTTGGACGTGCCGGTGACGCGCTACATTCCTGAATTTCGCCCGCGCAATCCTTTTGGCAAAGCCATCACGCTCAGACAACTCATGTCGCATCGTTCGGGGCTGGTGCGCGAAACTCCTATCGGAAGTTACTTCGACCCTACGGCACCGACGCTCGCCAATACCATCGCAAGCCTCAACCAGACGTCTCTGGTCTATTCTCCTGAAACCCGCACGAAATATTCAAACGCGGCAATCGCGACGGTCGGCTACGTTTTAGAGCGCACCCAAAAAACGCCTTTCGCAACCTATCTCAAACAGGCAGTGCTTGATCCTCTCGGCATGCGCAACTCAGACTTTGCGCCTACACCTGCCGTCAAGAAAAACCTTGCGAAGGCGCAGATGTGGACGCTGGATGGTCGCACCTTTGACGCGCCGACTTTTGAATTAGGCATAGCCCCTGCCGGAAGTATGTACACGACACTTTCAGATTTGAGCAAATTTATGAGCGCCATGTTTGCAGGAGGTCGTGGCGTAAACGGGCGACTGCTGAAACGCGAAACCCTCGAAGAGATGTGGACACCGGAAACCGACGCCGAAGGCAATAAAACTCCTTACGGTATAGGCTTTCGTATTTCCGATTTGCAAGGTCATCGCGCCATCGGTCACGGCGGCGCGATTTACGGATTCGCCACTACGCTTTCCGCTCTGCCCGATGACAAGCTCGGCGTCGTTGTTGTCGCCACAAAAGATGTAGCCAATGCGGTGACCAATCGCATAGCGAATTTTGCCTTGAGAGCTATGCTTGCTGAAGTCGAAGGCACGCCATTCCCACAGCTTGAAAAAACGTCACCCGTACATCCTGAATTAGCGAAAAGACTCGCTGGACGTTATGTAAAGGTGGATGATTCTGAAAAAGTTATCGAGATGATTGAAAGCGCTGGCAAGCTCTTTATGTTCAAGGCAGAGACAGGCGCTTATGTACAATTGCGAAGACCTGGGCAAGCGCTGATCGCCGATACATCCGTTCAATCCGCAGGGATGATCACTTCACTCATCGTTGATGATCTATTGTCGTTTGGCGAAAGAATGATCGCGGGCAAAAATCAACTCTTAATCGGCAACGAAACCTATACGCGAAAAGCGATTGATAAACCCAAACCTATGCCTGAAAAGTGGCGCGCTTTGATTGGCGAATACGGTTGGGATCACAACATACTTTACATATTAGAGAAAGATGGAAAGCTTTGGGCGTTAATAGAATGGATTGAGTACGACCCATTAGTAGAGGTCTCGCCCAATGTTTTCAAGTTTCCAAATCGCGGTTTGTATGACGGCGAGCGCTTGATTTTCAAGAGCGATGGGAAGGGTCGCGCCATTGCAGTCGAAGCGGCCGGCATTGTTTTCAAGCGTCGCAACATCGGTCCCGAAGCAGGCGCTGGGCAGTTGCGCATCAAACCTCAGCGTCCCGTTTCACAGTTGTTGAAAGAGGCTCTCAGCGCGCAACCGCCGCAAGAGAAAGGCGATTTCCGCAAACCGGATTTGGTTGAGCTTACAAAATTAGACCCAACCAT
The DNA here is from genome assembly GCA_031389065.1 of Acidobacteriota bacterium. Classification (GTDB taxonomy): domain Bacteria; phylum Acidobacteriota; class Blastocatellia; order UBA7656; family UBA7656; genus JACQDB01. The sequence goes on from JANMSG010000427.1 coordinate 2,021, forward strand.
CAAACTCGATATTCGTTATGCGACGACCAACAATTTTCTCGGCTCAGTCTTTTACAAAGAAGCGCGCGCATTTTTGCAACGCCCGGCTGCCGAAGCCCTCCTTCGCGCTCATCGGAAGTTGAAAGAGCTGGGTTACGGCTTGTTGATTCACGACGGGTATCGCCCGTGGTTTGTCACCAAAGTTTTCTGGGACGCGACGCCTGAAGACAAAAAGATTTTCGTAGCCAATCCCGCCAACGGGTCGCGCCATAATCGCGGCTGCGCTGTTGATTTGACGCTCTACGATTTGCAGACCGGCAAGCCTGTAGAGATGGTGGGCACGTATGACGAAACCACAGACCGCTCATACCCGGATTATCCCGGCGGCACAACGCTCGAGCGTTGGCATCGCAGAGTGCTGCGTGACGCCTTGGAAGACCAAGGATTTGCGGTCTATGAAGCCGAATGGTGGCACTTCGATTACAAAGATTGGCGGTCGTATGCGATTGGCAATGTGCCTTTTGAAAGGCTGTGAAAGCAATTGCCTGGAAAGCCTTTTCTAAGCTATTTTTAAGCAACCGCCAATGAGCGCAATTTGTGTTGGAGAAGATTATGAGTGTGCAATCTCTTGTTGAAGAAGAAATCCAGACTATTCCTTTGCCTCAACGCCTGATTCTTTCTGGCATTGCTTGGGAGACATATCAAACCCTCTTGAATACCTTTGACGAAAGGGGCAATGTTCGTCTCGCCTACGATGAAGGAGTGTTGGAGATCATGACAAAATCGGAGTATCACGAGATTTATAGCAGCAGGCTTGCCCGAATGGTCGAAGCCTTAGCCGAAGAGTTTGGGCTTGATGCTGAGAATCTCGGCACGACGACGTTCAATCGAGAAGATTTGAAGCGCGGCTTTGAGGCTGACGAGTGCTTCTACTTTGCCAAAGAAGAATTGATCGTTCGCGTTTTGAGCCAAAAGCATAAGCTTGATTTGGCAGTTGACCCGCCGCCCGACCTTATCATTGAAGTTGATATAACCAGCGGCTCGCTAGACAAGTTTCCGATTTACGCCAGCCTTCGCGTACCTGAAATCTGGCACTATGACGGATACGACTTCAACATCCATCGTCTTTGGGGCAAGAGATATGTCAAAGCAACCCACAGTGTAGCTTTCCCTCTTGTCGCTACCCATGCTTTGCGCCAATTTCTGACAGAGAGCCGTTTGATGACGACTACAGCAATGCTGCGCTCATTCCGTCGCTGGGTTAAAGAGCAGAAGCATTCCTAAACGCTGCCATCGAAAATTGCTGCGCGACGCCCTGGAAGGGGAAGGCTTCACGGTCTATGAAGCCGAGTGGTGGCACTTCGATTACCAAGATTGGCGGTCTTACGCAATCGGCAATGTGCCTTTCGACAGGATAGGAAACAGATAATCCATTCTCAGGATATGGTGTAAAAACAATTTGCTTCTTCCCCTTGAC
>JANMSG010000433.1:0-1757 GCA_031389065.1 Acidobacteriota bacterium
GCAAAGTGGTTTGAGGATCGCTGGAGTGACCGCTGGTGCCAGGACATCTCTGATGAACTTGTCCAGATCATTGAAGAGAGCTGGGCCAGAGAAGAAATCATTCCGCCCTATCATATCTACCTGAAAATGGCTTATCATTTGGCCCATGAAGCCCGCGAAGGTCTGCTTCAGTTCCGTATTCCCCGTGATTTCGGCAAAAAACTATTCGAATTCCAGGCAGCAGCAGTAAAAATAGCCGCCCATCATCTGAATAAACGCGGTGGCGTCCTGATCGGTGATGTCGTCGGATTGGGCAAAACCCTCATGGCAACGGCATTGGTAAGAATCTTTGAAGATGACCACGGACTTGAAACCCTGATTATCTGCCCCAAAAACCTCGTACCAATGTGGGCAGACTATCGGGACCAGTACCGCATGCGGGCCAGAATATTATCAATCAGCCAGGCTACCAGAGAACTCCCGGACTTGCGCCGTTATCGACTGGTGTTGATTGATGAAAGCCACAACCTGCGTAATCGTGAAGGCAAGCGCTATCTAGCCATCAAGGAATACATTCAGGAAAATGAGAGCAAATGCATCCTGCTTTCCGCAACCCCCTACAACAAAACATATCTCGATCTGTCCAATCAGTTGCGTCTCTTCGTCCCGGAAGACAAAGACCTGGGCATCCGGCCTGAGCGTCTGTTACGGGAAATGGGAGAAACGGAATTCATCCGCCGCCACCAGTGCCCGGTCAGGTCATTATCTGCCTTCGAGAAAAGTGAGTTTACAGACGATTGGCGCGAGTTGATGCGGCTCTATATGGTTCGCCGGACCCGGAGCTTTATTCAGAAAAATTACGCCGACACCGATCCTGAAACAGGTCGAAGGTTTCTTACATTTGAGGATGGCACACGATCCTACTTCCCTACTCGACAACCATGCACAGTTAAGTTCTCGATCAACGACAATGACGAATCTGACCAGTATGCACGGCTGTATGCGCCGGATGTTGTCGATACCATCAACGTCCTTACCCTGCCCCGGTACGGATTAGGCAACTATGTAGCCTCCTCGCCGCATGAATCACCCACGCCACATGAAGCAAAGCTGTTGCAGGACCTCTCACGTGCCGGTAAGCGTTTGATGGGCTTTTGCCGTACAAACCTCTTCAAGCGGCTCGAAAGCAGCGGTCAGGCCTTCATACTATCGCTTGAGCGCCACATCTTGAGGAATTACGTATTCCTGCATGCTATCGAGCAAGGGCAACCTCTACCCATCGGCACACTCGATGCCGGTTCGCTCGATACGGCAATCTATGATGAAGACTCTGATGATGCCTGCGCAACCGCTGATCTGTTCGAAGAAGACAATGGTGAAGAATGCACCATCAAGGGTTCCGCCGGGCCTCGAACCGAGGATGAATTCAGGCAGCGGGCGGCAGAGATATACGCTGAATATGCAATCCATTACAAAAAACGCTTCAAGTGGCTCAGTCCGTCTTTGTTTGTCAAATCGCTTGCCAAGGATTTAGCAAATGATGCCACCGCACTACTGCTGGTTCTTCATAAATGCGGTGAATGGGCTGCATCCAAAGACGCCAAACTAATTGCCCTTATAGAGCTGCTTACTCAGATACATCCAACGGAAAAGGTACTCATCTTTACGCAATTTGCCGATACCGTCCGGTATCTGGAAGCGCAGCTGAAATCACTAGGTATCAAGGAGCAGGCTGGCGCAACCGGGGCCTCTGCCGATCCAACTTCTCTTGCATGGCG
>JANMSG010000437.1:0-6390 GCA_031389065.1 Acidobacteriota bacterium
ACCGCTCCCGGTTCTGACTTGTGCCCGGCAGTAGTGCTTTAATCAAAGTCGGGCAAATCATCGCCTTGTCCGTTAAGCACATAGTCTATGGCGCGTTCGACACTTCGTTCGTTCCACAAATATTTTTTGCTTCCTTTGATAACCCAAGGACTGTGTTCATGTTGCCAACAACCGTCTTCGCGCATCTGCCGCGTGGCGTTGGCTTTGAAAGTGTTGAGCGTGGTCTCAGGTTTTACTGTGCCGATGGAAACCACGCTGTGAACGTGATTCGTCCGCACGTTTATGGCATGCAGATGCCAGCCGCGAATGCGACAAGTTTCACGAATTGCCGCTTCAACCGATTGACGTTGTTTAGCATGTAGTTCAACCGATGCGTGTTTCATTTGCTGCCGATTAAACTTCTGCCAATTTTTATTTGGCTCAATAAGCGGCGTGTTGTAAACATTGTGAAGACGGTCAACCGTTCCGCGTTCGTCACCATGCAACCACGTTCCATAACAACGAAAGGTGATGAGATAGGCTAATGGAGTATCTGTATCATTCCACATATCGCTTCTGACGCGTTACCCGTGCGCTATCGCTCCGACAATAACCCGGTCGCTACCGCTCCGACAATAACCCGGTCGCTACCGCTCCCGGTTATGACTCTTGACCTGCTTACTCGACGATGCTCTCGATGATGTTGATATTGCGCGCCGCTAATTCATTGACGAATTTTTCCGGCGGTATGCAAACTTCTTGAGGAACTGCGCCTTTTTGTGTGGTCTCGCCGCTCGCCATCATCTGCGCGATGATGGAAGCGGGGAAAGCGGTTGTTCGCATCATCGCGCTCAACCCGGTCTTTTCGTCGTACCTGTCAATGATGTCGTAACGCAAAGTTTGTTGAATTAAATCATTTTCCCCACAAAACTCTACGCGAATCAATACCAGGTCAGGCTCGCCCGCAGGCATATGCTTTAATAACATTTCACCAAACAATCTGCGCGGTTTCACTTGCATTCCATCCACTTCAATTGTTTCGCTGCTTGCGAGTCCCAAATCAAGTAAGAGATTAAATTTTTCGCAATGACCCGGATAACGAATCGTTTTGTAATCCAAATCTTTCACGCGACCCAAAAAAGTGTCAGGCAAAGTCGAAGTGCCGCCGGAAGTTTGGAAGGCTTCCAACTCTCCGAATGGCGGAAAATCCAGGGTTTCGATTTCCGTCATCGAATCCACTTCAACGATCTTTCCACCGCGTAACAGGCGCGCGCGTTCAACGTATTCGTTAATCAAGCCTTCAACAGAAAAGACCATTTGATAATTGAGCGGCGGTTTCGGGTGTTGTGGCAAACCGCCGACTCTGATGCGAACAGAATCCAGGCTCTCGAATCGCGCCGCGCCGTGTGCGACCAAAACCGACACCATACCGGGTGCCAGCCCACAATCGGGAATGATGTTTATGCCTGCTGCTTTTGCCTGTTCATTCAACGCCAATTCCGCAGCGACGACATCGTTGTTGCCGCCCAAATCGCAAAAGTTCACTTTCGCTTCGACTGCCGCGAGAGCCAGTTGTTGGTTATAAAAATAGGTCACACAACTGATAACCGCGTCGTGACCAATCATTAAATTAACCGTTGCGTTGTAATCATTTACATCTATCTGTTTTGGGGTGATTTTTGAACCACCTATCTGTTCTGTTGCAAAAAGGGCTGCGTTGAAATCAACGTCTGCGATGGTCACCGCCTCAACTTCGGAGCGATACGCTAAATCGTAAGCCGCGCCGAATCCCATGCGCCCAGCGCCAAGTACAAGAATCTTCATGCTCTTTTTTCTTTCTCCTTATATGATCAGAAAGCGATTATCAATCTTAGTCGCGCTAGTGTATTTGTGTCCAAGTATGTATTGTAATGAGCGACTTTCTTCCTGCAATTTTGTGCTGTATAAAACAAGAGGCTTGATTGGTAATTCCTAAATTTGAAATCGGAGGCGATGAGTAATGATGAATCGAAGAAAATTTGTGCAAAACGCTTTGAGCGGAACCTTGGGCGGAATGTTTCTTTCGCAAACCCATTTTGGCAATGTCTACCAGGGTAAACGCGGACTGCAAAAAATCGGCGTACAGTTGTACACCCTCAGAAAAGAGATGGAGAAAGACGTAGAAGGCACGCTCGCAAAAATCGCAGCGATTGGTTTTAAGGAAGTTGAATTTGCAGGCTATTTCAATCGCACGCCTGAACAAATTAAAACGACATTGAAGAATAACGGACTCAGCGCGCCATCTGCTCACACCCGGTTGAATGTGATGAAAGATAAAGCGAATTGGCAGAAGACGATTGAAGTTTCGCAAGCGATTGGTCACAAATATTTAATCCTGGCATATCTAACTGCTGACGAACGCACCTCTTTCGATGATTATAAACGATTGGCTGAGGTGATGAATCGCGCCGGAGAAGATTGCAAAAAGGCTGGCATTCAATTCGGTTATCACAATCACGATTTCGAGTTCGTAGCGATGGAAGGGCAGATGCCTTTCGATTATTTACTGAAACATACAGACCCGAAACTCGTGAAGATAGAGCTTGATTTGTATTGGATTGAGAAGGCGAAACAGCCCTACGCAAAATATTTCGATATGTATCCGGGTCGCTATGAACTTCTACACGTGAAAGATATGGACAACACGCCGAAAGAGTTTTTCACGGAAGTAGGACGCGGTAAGATTGATTTCAAAGCCATCTTTGCGCAATCGAAAAAAGCCGGTGTGAAACATTATTTTGTTGAGCAAGATCAAACACCCGCTTCGGCATTCGACAGCATACAAATGAGCTACGATTATTTGAGCAAGTTGAAATTTTAACTTGTACCGGTCAGCAAATCATTTTGTAGCAGGAACTGCCTGCTACTTTTTCAAGCTGGAGAGTGATGCGAAATGAAAATCTATAAAACAAAACAAGGCGCGGTCGTCGAACTGGATGAAAACTTCTATGCGTTACCGGGTGCTGATTGGGATGAACTGCTGAATCGTGAACAACTGTCCCAATATCTGAAAGAATCTGTCAGCAAACTTGCACCGCTTGCTGAATTTTCATCGGTTAATGTTCTCGCGCCTATCGGTTCGCAAGAAGTGTGGGCAGCCGGAGTCACGTATTACCGCAGTCGCACGGCACGCATGGAAGAATCAAAGGAGGCCGGAGGCGGAGATTTTTATGACCGTGTTTATGACGCCGAACGCCCTGAGCTTTTCTTTAAATCCACTCCGCACCGTGTGGCGGGGCTGGGGCAAAAAGTGAAGATTCGCGGCGATTCAAAATGGAATGTGCCGGAACCGGAATTGACTCTGGCGGTAAATTCTCGCGGCGAGATTTATGGCTATACGATTGGGAATGACATGAGTTCGCGCGACATCGAAGGCGAAAACCCGCTCTATTTGCCACAGGCAAAAGTTTATGATCTGAGTTGTGGACTTGGCCCGGGCATTTTGATCACGGACGATGCGCTATCGCCCGAGACGCAGATTCGACTGGAGATTGTTCGTGATGGCGAGACAGTATTTGACGGTAGCACTGCTCTTTCGACGATGAAGCGTGCGCCAGTCGAGTTAGTGGAATATTTATTCCGCGATAATTCATTTCCGACAGGATGCTTCCTGCTGACGGGAACCGGTGTCGTGCCGCCAGATTCTTTCACCTTGTTGTCGGGTGATGAAATCCGCATCACGATTGATTCCATAGGCACGCTGATCAATATAGTACAGTAATGACTTTTACCAAACCGCGAGTGAACACGAGTATTCATGAATGAGGAGAGCAAAAAGAAATGCCATACAGAATATCTTTGAAAGCTTTACTCATTGCAGTCTTGCTGATGTTGATTGCGACTGAACCTCTGGCAAAAGGCATCAGGAAGCGAGTGAAATTCCCTCGCGGATTTTCGGCAGTCACGCTCAAAGGCGGAGTAATTCGCGGTGACCGGGATGAGTATTTGTTGAAGGCTGGCAAAGGGCAATTGATGAAAGTGAAGATTACTGCTGAAGAAAACAACGCGGTCTTTCAAATCTACGCGCCGAACGGCAAAACGCTCAAGGGCGCAGACGAAGGCGATGACGCGATGGAGTGGAATGGCAAACTTCCTCTGTCAGGTGATTACAGAATCGTCGTAGGTGGCACACGTGGAAACGCGAGCTATGCACTTTCCGTAGAGATTGAATAAGAAAAATCTTACCCTGTAAAATTGCAAGACTTCATAAAAATCAAAAAGCCAGCTTGTGTGCTGGCTTTGATTTTTATGGCGGAGAAGGAGGGATTCGAACCCTCGTTTAGATGAATAGTTCAGCCGAGACATTGAAAAATTCAGCTAGTTTCTTGGCATGTGTCTTGCTGATTTTACGTTTACCGCTCAGCACAAACGATGTCGTGCTTTTAGCTCCGAACACCTCCCACAGGTCTTTTGATTGAACGCCTCGTACTTCCATAAAATGAGTAAGAAAGTCTAACGGTGTGGCAACTTTTGGCATCGGGTAATGCTCGTCTTCGTATCTTTCAACAAGAATGGAAAGCAGAGTAAGCAAAGCGCCTTCTTCGTTAGAAAGGTTTTCACCTTTGTCCATTAATTTATTAATGTCATCGAGCGCGCGGTTATATTCTTCTGCGGATTCTATCGCTTTTGGAACGAAGCGAGAAATTAAACGCGCATACTTGCGTGTATCAAATTCTTTACTGGCAATTGCAATCATGTTTCCACCCCTCCCGATTATATTCCTGATGCGTCAAGACAAAGCGAATATAAACGATTTGCCACTGATAATTAATTTTCGTAATCAGCCTGTATTTTTTGCCGCCAATATTAAAAATCGTGCAACTACCACAAGGGTCAGCGTGCGAAAAATCGGCTCTGGTTTCCGCGAGATTTTGCCACTTCGCTTTCAAGGTTATACGATACCATTCGTCAAGCGGCTGTGCTGCATCAGCATGCTTTCTCGCAAATTCTAATAATGGCGGTCGGCTAACGATCCTCACAATCTCAAGTTAGCGATTTGCTAACCTGATGTCAAGAAAATCATTTATCCAGGTCTGTTGAGGCGATGGAAAGTAGAAAGCCGACCTGATTTCATTCAAGTCGGCTTTGATTTTTATGGCGGAGAAGGAGGGATTCGAACCCTCGGTAGGGGGTAAACCCTACAGCGGTTTAGCAAACCGCCGCACTAGGCCACTATGCGACTTCTCCAAAATGACCAACGCAGTATAAACGAATCCCTGCGAACCTTTCAAGCTTCTGTTTTGACCTTTAGCTCATCTTGAAATTATCGCGCCTCTTCGACATTGGAATTAGAATCTTCAACAGGTGTAAGGACGCGCAGAACGGTTGCGTATTTGTCTTCGTAAACAATTTTGAAGGCACCGCTCGCCTGTGCTTTGTTCAAAAAATCTGTGTGATGATTGTCCGTGAAAACGTACTCGGCGTTGAAGCGTTTGCGTATCAGCGGCGCTGCCTGGTGTTCTCTGCCGAGCGTGATGTTGACGTACAAATTCCATAACTCCGAATTCTGGTCGTGCAAATAAGTAGGGTCTAAGCCCGCGACATACGCGTTATTCGGGCTGTAATAAAAGAGCATGGGGAAATCGTCCCAGTCTGTGTTAAACACCATCGCGCCCGCTTCGGTGTTTCCCGCAAGCCATTCACCCGCGCCCCTATAAGCGAACGGGTCTGCTTCATTTCGCACATCTCTGCCTGCTTGAACCAGCGTAATCATCATCGTTGCCACCAACACAACGCCAACAACAGAGGCGCTGATTGCCGCAAGGATTTGCTCGCGAGGCTTTTCAAACCATTCGCCGTTGATTTGCACTTTAATCGTGAATGCCGCAAACACGATGGCAAAAGGCGGCCAATATTCGATAAATCTCCGTGACTTGACTGCCATCAATAAAAGCACCACGGACAAGAGAAGAAAGAACAACGATTTGATGTCTTCGATGCGTTTATGAAAATCGAAAACCACCAGAGCGAAGATGAAGATTGCGAAAGCGACGGCGCTGCTGCCTACCAACACCCAGGCGTCATACGGATACCATTCGACGCCTACGTCAACAGCGTAACTCGACGTCAGTTTCATGGCTAAATGGTCGCGCAGCAATTTGAGATTTTCAGGAAAGTAAGGATTGATGACAAGACCGGCTATGATGCCGATCGTCGTTGCGGCTACCGCTCTGAAATCGAATCGTTTTTCTGCAAGGTAAACGCATAGGCTGTAAATCGCCGCCATCAATAAGATGAGCGGAAACAGGCTGTAAGCCCATACGAAGACGAATGCCAAAAATGTGAGCAAAATGTGTTTGCGTTGAAAGATGAAATAGGCGCCCAACCCCATCAGCACAAGCGACAGAGCGGGCGCTCGCGTCATGCTCATGC
>JANMSG010000463.1:0-2572 GCA_031389065.1 Acidobacteriota bacterium
GTCGCGGCAGGACGGCTATCCAGGTTTTGCGCGAGTCTATGGTTTAAAATTTTCCGCGCCCCCACGCGAGATGGATTTGTCTTTGACGTATCGTGCACTGGCGGGCAAGCAGGTTGATTTGATTGCCGGAAACTCTACAGACGGTTTGATTGATAAACTGGATCTGTTTCAGCTCGAAGATGACAAGCAGTATTTCCCGCCTTACGAAGCGGCGGCAGTCTTTCGCAAAGAGACCTTGCAGCGTTATCCGCAAATCGTTGAGGCGATGAAATTGCTTGAAGGCAAATTAAGCGATGCAGAAATGCGCCGTTTGAACTACGCCGTTGACGCTGAACACCGCAGCCCGAAAGATGTAGCGCGTGAGTTTCTGGCGAAACAAGGCTTTTAATCAATAAACATCTTGCAAAAGTTGAATCAGCGCTGAAAGCGCGCAATTCAATAGCCTGGCGCATCGCGCCAGGTAAGAACCAGTACGAACGATGAGCCCTGAAAGGGCGTAATAATTCTTCGCGCCGTAAACGATTCCGCCCTTTCAGGGGTGGGAGTTGATGGCTCACTCATACCCAGCCCGTTGGACTGGGCTAATGAATTACGCCCTTTCAGGGCTGGGAGCTGGCGTGGACGAAAACTCAAGGTCAAGCCAATAGCCGAAACTGAGTCTCACTTTTAATTGCACCCCACCAGAAACTATTCGTAAACCTACAGACTGGCGTTTGAAGAACTCTTTTCGCATTTTGGTAAAAAGACGACTATTCTCTTAAAAGTCATGCAATACCCGAATATCTATTCACTCTTTGCGAAACAGGTGGAGCGCTACGAAAACCGAAGCATTTTCTACGTGCGCAATGACGGCGAATGGCAAGGCATCTCGTGGAATGACCTTTACCGAGAGGTCATTGATTTCGCCTGCGCGCTGAAATCGTTTGACTTTACGCAAGGCAAATCCGTCTGCATATTCGCGGGCAACTCTCCCGCCTGGCCGGCAAGCGACATTGGCACAATTGTGGCGCAAGGCGTCAGCGTGGGACTTTATCCAACCAGTTCCGCAGAACAATGTCAGTACATTATCGCCCACGCCGATGCAGAATTCGTCGTCGTTGACACCCCTGAGCGATTGGATAAAATTCTCCGAGTCAGACATCACTTGCCGCAAGTCAAAAAAATAATTGCCCTCAACACGCTTACAGATAAATCCACAGGGGTGATCAGCTACAAAGATTTTCTGCAAACCGGACGCAACAACCGCTTGCGATTCGAGGCTGAAGTGAAACGACAAGCTACAGACGCATCAGGCGAAGCAGTTGCCATGATGGTTTACACCTCTGGCACAACAGGCTTGCCCAAAGGCGCATGTTTAAGCCATCAATACGTCATTAACAGCGCGGAATCCGTAGTCGAAACCTTAGGGCTTGAAGAGACTGACACAGCCTTTTCTTATTTGCCTTTCTGTCACGTAGCTGAGCGCGTCGCAGGGTTTTATACGCGAATATACGCCGGAATGGCTGCATATTTCATTGATGACCTGACGAAGTTATCTGCTTGTATGCTGGAAGTGAAGCCGACAATTTTCGGTAGTCTGCCGCGTTTTTTCGAGAAGATTCATGCGCGCATTATGGCAGACCTTGAGCAGGCTTCAAGCGAAGATCGCGATGCGTTTATGGAAGCATTAAATATAGGGCGCGAAGTCAGCCGCTTGAGACAAAACGGCGCAGCCATCCCCGCAGAGTTGCAGCAGAAGCAGGAAAACACGGCGCATCATTTGACGCGCAAAGTCAAAGAGTACACAGGCAATGTGCGAATGATGACCTCCGGCGGCGCGCCTCTGCCGCTTGAGATTGGCGAGTTTTTTGATGCGGCGGGCATTCCAATTCTTGAGGCGTACGGTTTGACTGAAAATGTTTGCGTAGCTTTCAATCGCCCGAACCATCGCAAATTCGGAACTGTCGGTGTGGCGATGCCCGGCTGCGAAATCAAGATTGCAGATGACGGCGAGATTCTAGTTCGCAGCCCGATGATGTTCAGCGGATATTATAAAGAGCCTGAAAAAACAGCCGAGATGTTTAGCGATGGCTGGTTATTGACGGGCGATTTAGGCGTGATAGACGAGTGCGGTTTTTTAACCATCACCGGGCGCAAGAAAGAATTGATTATCACTTCAACAGGAATAAACATCGCGCCACTGGTGCTTGAAAATTTAATAAAAGAACATCCGCTGATTAGTCACGCGATGGTTTATGGCGACGGGAAAAGCTACCTCGTCGCCTTACTCACATTGAATCAAATAGAGCTTGAAGAATTCGCACGCGCCAGAGAAATCCATTTTGAAAACTTTGCGGCGCTGACCCGAAATACAACAATCATTGCATTAGTTCAACAAGTTATTGATGGCGTAAACGCCAAGGTTTCTTCAACAGAATGCATCAGAAATTTTCTCATCCTTGACCGAGACTTGAGCCTGGAAGCCGATGAAGTAACGCCGACGATGAAGGTCAAAAGAAACGTCGTAGCGGCGCGATACAGAACACAACTTGAGAGATTATACGATTGAACAAGTGTTACAAGATTGTCACAA
>JANMSG010000508.1:0-6652 GCA_031389065.1 Acidobacteriota bacterium
GGTTTTTCCAAGCCCTGAAAGGGCGAAATCAGGTGTTTCGCCCTTTCAGGGCTTGGGACTTACTCGCTGGATTCACCCAGCGCGATGCGCTGGGCTATCGACTGACGCTCTTTCAGAGCTCAATCAATCTGATAAATAAAATGTGTCCAGACATCAGAGAAAACAGTTAGTTTGCTTCCGTTTCCTAATTTCAGGGCACAACACAATCTCTTAGATTGCCCTACCTCAATGACTCATTTTGAGGCTGCTTGGCACTGCTGTATACGAGTTGCCATGACACTGGCTCTGATAGCCCTCACTCTCTGATAAGGCACGGCTTCTGCTTGTCAGCAGGGGCAGAATTCTTCGCCGTACGAGACGAACAGGACGAGCCGAGACCCGTTCGGACTGGCAGTGAGTGACATTTTGTTGATGGTCTGCCGTGTTCCGTACAGGTTCGGTTGCCAGATCATCGTCTTCCTCACAACCTTCCCGCCCCTGTCGAACAAGTAGAGAAGTGTACCGTTCTCGACGCCGTAACGCGACTTGCCGGTATCAGTGGCAAATGTGGCTATCGGGGCAGGGACTGCCAGGTTGTCTGTGATCCACAACGCGCCTTCAGGGGCGAGGACCTCGCAGACGTCACCAGCCGCCTCGATCAACAGCGAATGTCCCCCAGAGCACAGGTTCCGTAGAAACAGTTCGCGATTGGGCTCCCAACCGGTGCGCACCTGGCGCACTTCCTTCCCCGTCGCCGTGTCGAGGACGTGCAGGTGCGAGACATCGCCGAGCAGGTAGATTTCCGATCCGTCAAAGCTAGGGATGATCTGGTCAAGGAAGGCCGAGGCCAGCTCGCCCGTGAGTGTGATCGTGTTGCGCAGTGTGAGCTTGCGCAAATCCAGCACGGCGATCGTCGCCTCGCGGACGTGCCCGCCAAAGTCGCTGTCAACCGAGCGCAGGACGAAGCCCAAGCGTCTATCAGGGGAGGTAACGAAATCTATGCCGGAGTCTCTTAGCACTGGCGGCTCGGCAGGCGCGCCCTTCTCTTGAACCCGGACGATTGCAAAGTCGGAAGAATATACCCCTGCCTTATCCTGTACTACCGCATATAAGGCTTGAGCTGAACCGCCGTAGAAGATGGCGCGAACCTCTGCCGGTTTTCCGCCACCGTTGGCAGTAATCGTCCTGGTTGGCGCAAAGTCTCTCGTGCGGTACTCATACGCGGCGTGGAGCCCGGTGGGGGTCGGTCCGTAAACCACAGCGCGTGAGCCATCAGGCGAAAAGGTGATGTCCTTCTGCCCTGCTCCGACCGGGACGCGGGCTATGGTTGCGCCGGTCTTCGCGTCGAGTACGAATGCTACAGTGTGTGGCAGCGCCTCTCGCATGTTCGCCCAGCCCTTGATGCCCTTGTGCTGCACGTGGACGAAAGCGCCGGAAACGCCAGAGAATTCAAGTGGATCATCAAACCCATAAGGGGAAACGTTTTTAAGCGTCGCAACGACCGGCGATCTTTGCCTGGGGTCACGATGGAGAGCTACTGAATTAATGATTGAGTACCCTTCTACTGGACGGGGCGGGCCAAACATCGCCGAGGGCCAGGCAGCACCTTCCGCGCCTCTTGGCGCAATCGGTAACTGCCACGCCAAAGCCAGAGACGTAACGGCGAGAACCATGACAAACGAGAGGATTGTTAACCACTTCAATATACTTCTCATAGGCTGTTTTCCCGTTTGAATTCTGTAGCGCAGCACAACTTGAGCAGGCTTGGGGCAAGTCTCGCAACGAAAAAACAAATGCTAAGGAATCGTACAAACATTTTCAAAATGGCTCCTGGCCTGGAATATCGAGCATACAGCTAACACACTAACAATCTGGCTTAGATGTAATATTTCGCTTTCGGTTGCTGCGGGAAATTCAAAGCCTCAATTTCTTAGCTTCCCTTTTGGCACCTTGTACTCACTCTTATATACAAGAGCAGATGTTATTGGCAGTGTGCTTATCTGTGATGGTGAAAGTAAGCACCTAAGGAACGTGTAAAAAATAAGTTGTAAAAAGTTCCTTTTGAATGTTGCGTAGCGACAATTTGAGTGTAGCCGTGTGTTTCAACACACGGTTCAGTAAACACCCTCGCCGCAAGCAGCGAGGCATTCAAAGGTACTTGAATGATTTCTTAGTTTTATCTTGGCGATGGCATCGAGCCTGTCGCCAAGATTGCTCAGAATGCCCTGCTGCTTTGCGGCGAGGCATTCTGAGCAGTTTCATAAAAGGTAAACGATGCCTTTAAACATAAGATGCGCCGGTGACCAATATCACGGCGCCTGAAACATAATCCGATAGCGGCGAGGCTAGAAACAGCACCGGTCCCGCGGCTTCTTCGGGCGTACCGCCGCGCCCTAGCGGAATGAATTTCGCCGACATTTGCCGCATGGATTCGGGGATGCCTAAAGCGACCTGTTTGCCTTCGCGTTCAATGGTCTCTTGTTTCTCTTTCGCTTGTGTAAGCCTGGTTTCGATAAAACCGTACGCCACAGCGTTGACGTTGATGTTAAACCTGCCCCACTCTTTCGCCATGGTTTTTGTCACGCCGACGATGCCCATCTTGCCTGCTGCATAATTGACTTGACCGGCATTGCCCGCGACTCCAGATGTAGATGAGATGTTGATAATTTTGCGATGGACGTGCAGGCCTTCATCAAGCTCTTTCTTTGCCACTTCACGCATATAGGGTGTGGCGGCGCGAATGATGCGGAAAGGGGCTGTCAAATGCACATCAAGCATGGCGTACCATTGCTCGTCGGTCATATTCTGAATCACCGAGTCCCAGGTGTAGCCAGCGTTGTTGACAAGGATGTCTATGCCGCCGAAAGCTTCGGCAGCGCTTTTGACCAGGCGATCAGGAAACTCTGCGTCTGTAACACTGCCGGCGCAAACAATGGCTTTGCCGCCCACGTCGTTGATCTCTTTTGCGGTCGCTTCTGCTACCTCTGCATCAATGTCGTTGATGACCACGGATGCGCCATGCTGCGCAAAAAGTGTGGCGATGGCTTTGCCTATGCCGCGCCCTGAGCCTGTAACGATTGCGGATTTGCCCACTAACTGTCTGAAATCTGCCATGATGAAACTCCTTTCGAGGGTGATGATGTCTACCGAATCTTGCTTTGCGGAAAGCTCGAATGATACACGATGAAGCAAAGACAAGCCAACATTGTGGTTCACCTGATTGTGCCACTTCAAAAAGTGTCACAATACACAACATAAAGATTCTTTCATCTTGCGCTTGATAGCCAAAATGCAGAGGCGTATGATGGCGCTGCCTGTTACAGGTGGTATTTTCGGTGAGCCAAAAGGCAAGTGTTCATCAACAATAAAGGCACACGGAGATTCTCGTGAAGGCTTCGAATCCTGCAGCTTTTTGATGAACGATAAGACGGTCAGCCTATATGTACGGCACACCAAGTTGCCGATGTGCGAAGTCAGAACCGGGAGCGGTAGCGACCGGGTGCAGCGCATAAACCCGGGCGCTACCGCTCCCGGTTCTGACACCACGCCAAGCGATACCCGGATCTTGGTGTGCTCGGTATATAGGCCTGTCGAGCTGTCTGGCGATAAGAGCTTCGCTATAAGCACTGAGCCTGACAAGCTTGAGGGCAGCCAAGAAAATCTCAACTGCCGGAGCGTGAAGAGTGGACGCAAAAGAAGGATTGATCTCCGCTGTGTGCAAGCGGTTGCTCAACCCACAGACTGTCGCATACACCATTGTGCGATTGCTGGCGCTAGTCCTTCTGTGCGAAATCGCCGCTTTGTCACAGCAATTATCGCTGCGTCACTATGACGTTTCCGACGGCCTGGCGCACGGAGAAGTCACGTCAATCTTCCAGGACAGCAAAGGCTATCTGTGGATCTCGACGTTTGAGGGCTTGAGCCGCTTCGATGGCTATCGCTTTGTCAATTACACTACCCAAGACGGCTTACCCCACCTCATTGTAAATCATGTAGCCCAGGACCGCAGGGGGAGGATCTGGATCGCCACAAACGGCGGCGGCGTAACGCGATTGCAAGATGACGAGCCGGAAGACTTTTTCAAGCCTTCCGGCTCGTCGTCCACTAGGAACAAATTCGTCAGCTTTCGGGTCGCTGAGGCAGCGGAGGCCAATAAGGTCAACCGGATGCTGTTCGACTCGCAGGAAAACTTATGGTGCATGACGGATTTCGGCATTTATCGTGCGAAAATCACCGAACAAACCCTCAACTTCGAGCCGATAATTGTATCGGACACCCAGGATTCAAGTGCGGCTCTTGAAGACAGTCAAGGGCGGCTGTGGATTGGCCTGGCTGACGAATTGATTGAAATCAGTCAGGGGCGGGTTGTTCAGCGCTTCGCCAATCGGGAGGGCGACGGCGAGTGGTTGACCTCAATAATTGAAGAGAGTCCGGGGCATCTGCTGATCGCCACGAGGCACAAGCTATTTGAGTTTCTTCCGGATTCGAGCACGACAGTGCGGGGTTCGTGGCGAAAGTTGCCTCTGGTGGTCGAAGCGCCACAGTTAATCCTGACCATGCTGCTTGACCATGCCGGATCGCTCTGGCTTGGTACAGCAGATGGGCTGTTGAAATACAGCAACGGCAAGCAGTTCCTTTATAGCACGACGAATGAGCTGGATATCACATCCATTCGCGCCCTTGCCGAAGACCGCGACGGCAATCTATGGGCTGGCTCGACTGGCGCAGGGGTTTACAAACTCAGAGGGGATATGATTGTCAACTACACCCGAGCCGGAGGCCTACCGTTTACCACGACTTTGGGTCTCTTTGAAGACAAAACGGGACGCATACAGGTCTCTATAAGCAACCCTATAAGCAACCCTGTACTCGATGTGGTGATCATTGACGGAGAGAAAATTATTCTGAAACGGCAGCCTAAGAGTCCTTTATTCAGGTCAGGTATCAGGTTCTTCCAGATGAATCGTAAGAAGCAGTGGCAAGTCAACATTCTTCCTGCCAGATCGTTTAATTTAGCCAATCCTCTCATGAAAATGCCCGACGGTCGGCAAATGACCCCCAGAGACTTCCTGCCGCTTACACCCACAGGTTACCTTCTCGAAGACGCAACCGGCAGGCTATGGCTTCACAAAAACGTAGGCAATCTTCTTTATGCTGACCCTTCGCCATCGGGAAAGCTGGTCTTTAAAAGTTTTCCTATAGATTCCCTCGGCGATATTCGAGCCATGATTGACGATGGCAAAGGCGGCATCTGGCTGGGAGGAGTAAAGAAATTCTACAGATTGCGACAAGCTCAATTGAGCCTTGTGGAGCCGACTGAAGGCTTACCGGAAACCGATGTGCGTTCCTTATTTATTGATAGTCGCGGGTGGTTGTGGATCGGTAACCGCTATCAAGGCGTCTCCGTAACGAAAGAGCCGGGCGCCGAACGCCCGCAATTCATCAACTACTCCGATGTCACAAACCTGTCGAGCAATTCGGTCTGGGCGATTGTCGAAGATGACTTCGGAAGGATGTATTTTGGCACAGGGAAAGGTCTTGACCGGTTTGACCCGAACACCGGTCAATGGCGGCACTACGCGGAAAAAGATGGACTGCCCGGCAACACCATTCATCACCTCTACAAAGACAGTAAAGGCTTCATATGGGTCTCAACGCGAGCCGGAGTGACGCGGTTCAACCCTCGCTCCGAACCTGCCAATGGCTCCAGCGCGCCGATCTACTTGAGCCGTGTGCAGATTGCCGGAGAAGAATTGATGCTGCCGGAAACCGGGGTTACCAGTTTGGAGCAGGGCGAGTTGTCGAGCGAGCGCAACTACCTGTTGCTCGAATATGTGGCGCTGAGTTTTCAGGGCGAAGACAATTTGCTCTATCAGTACATGCTCGAAGGTGTGGACAAGGATTGGAGCACACCTACCGATATCCGCTCGGTCAATTATGCGCGCCTCGCTCCTGGCGCGTACCGCTTTCTGGTACGCGCCATTGATAAAGACGGCACCACCAGTCCCACGCCCGCCGTCTTGCAGTTCAGAATTCTCTTCCCGATCTGGCAGCGCTGGTGGTCTCTGACGCTTGCGGCGCTCGCCCTGGTCACCTTCGCCTACACACTATACCGCTACCGCGTCAATCAGTTGCTGCGACTCGAACGCGTGCGTATGCGCATCGCCACGGATTTGCACGACGACATTGGTTCGAGCCTGTCGCAGATTTCCATCCTCAGCGAAGTCGCGCGGGCGCAGGTGGAACGTCAGGACACCAAGGCGACCGAACCGCTTGCGGTGATCGCCCAGACTTCGCGCGAATTGATTGATTCGATGAGCGACATTGTCTGGGCGATTAACCCGAAGCGCGACCACTTCCTCGACCTCGTCCAGCGCATGCGACAATTCGCTACCGACAGCTTAACGGCGCTCGATATTGACTTCGATTTCCGTGCCCCCGACGGAGATTTTAACACCCGGCTCGGCACAGACGTGCGGCGCGAAGTCTTCCTGATATTCAAAGAGACCATCCACAACCTCACGCGTCATTCGCATTGCTCCACGGCGACCATCGAAATCAGCCTAACGCATAACTGGCTGTCGCTGAAGGTGAGCGACGACGGCAGCGGTTTTGACGTTACCGCCGAAAGCACAGGTTACGGCTTGTTCAGCATGCGGCAGAGAGCCGAGCG
>JANMSG010000541.1:0-8559 GCA_031389065.1 Acidobacteriota bacterium
GCGTTTCACAAGAGCCTGAACGCAGGCGTGACGAATCCGAAGACGCGCATCTCAAAAGCCGGCGCGTTGCGAGTTGCAGCCCTGAAGCTACTCGAATCAACAGTCTATCGTCATCCTTTTTACTGGGCTGGCTTCAGCATCATCGGCGACGGGCAGTAAGGATTCAACTTCAAATCGTTTCAATCAATCTTGTCAACAAAGTTGCGCAGCGCGCAATATCGCTGATGATGATGTGTTCGTGTTCAGCGTGCGCGCCTTCGCCATCTACGCCTAATCCGTCTAGCACCGGCACGCCCATCGCCGCTATGAAATTGCCGTCCGAACCGCCGCCTACCGACGCCTCTTTCAAATCATAATCAATCTCCATCGCCAACTCTTTGGCGTGGGCAAAAAGCGCTCCGATTTTCTCCGTGCGAAGCAGCGGCGGACGATTGATGCCGCCTTTGATTTCGAGTTGCGCTCCGTCAAGTACAGGGGTGAGCGCCGACATCGCTTCTTCGATTCGCTTGCCTTCTTCGATAACCTGAAAACGCATATCAATCGAAGCGCGCGCCTCTGCCGCTACGACATTCGAAAGCACGCCGCCGCGCACCACCCCTACATTGAGTGTGGTGCCGCGCGCGAAATCGGCGAGTTTGTTGATGACTAGAATTTGCTGCACGAGTTCGTTGATGGCGCTGACGCCTTTGCGAATGTCATTGCCTGCGTGAGCCGAACGCCCGCGCACGATCAATTCAAATTCGCCTACGCCTTTGCGTCCTGTTTTAATCGTGCCGCCCGGAACCGGAGGCTCTAGCACTAAGGCTGCGTGTGAACGCTCGGCTTCTTCTTCAATCAAAGAGCGCGAAAAATGGCTCCCCGTCTCTTCATCGCAAGTCATCAGGAAAGTCACAGGGCGATTGGTTTTTCGATCAAGCTCTTGAAGCGCGCGCATCGCGAAAGTCGCAAGCGTCACTCCGGCTTTCATATCGAAAATGCCTGGCCCGTACGCTTTGTCTCCATCTATGTGAAACGGACGCAAAGCGAGCGTACCCAAAGGCCAAACGGTGTCTAGATGCCCGACTACCAGTAGTTGTTTTGCGTCAGCGTTTTTGCTTTGGGTGAAACGAGCCCGCAGAGTCGTGCCGAATTTCGGGTCGCGGAACAATTCAACCGAAGCGCCCAGTTGGGTTAAGCGCTCGCCAAAGTTTTCGGCGATGCGCGTGATGGCTGCAGCTTCGCGAGACATGGATTCCTGCTCGACGAGCCAGCCAATGAAGGCGAGTATCTCGGCGCGCTTTTCTTCAAAGTGAGAACGAAGCGTTGAACTTCTATTTTCTACATTTGTCATCAAGGAAGTTTTAACAGAGCCGAGAGCCGCCTTACAACTCGCATAAATCAAAAGGACTGACGTCGAGTCAGTCCTTTTGATTGAAAAATGGTTCTGCTTTGCTTGCTACTTTGCGAAGCGATTGGCTTTTTATTTTAGCCGAGTAAGCGGTCAATAATTTGCGCGATGTCGTTGATGAAATCGGAGTTTGGATTAAAGCCGCCACGCGCTTGACCAGAGACTTGCCCTTGCTGATCGAGCACAACAATCGTTGGCAGTTGTTTGCCGCCAAATTGCTTGAAAGCCGCGCGATTGGCGTCACGCAATACTTTTACGGAGGTATTGGTTCCGCAAGGATTTTTCAACTGCGCGTCCGAAGCATTGGCTGGAGCATCTATGCTCACCCAATAAAGAACGACTTTTTTGTTCGCGTAACGCTCCGACAAAGATTCCAGCATTTTAATTTCGCTACGGCATTGCGGGTCTGTAACCCCGCCAAAAACCAGAACGACTACTTTGCCGCGCATCTCCGATAACGATACACTTCCGCCATCCGTCGTCGTGAAAGAGGCATTATTCTGCGCGCTCGTCGTCATAGACAAAAACGCCATCATCAAGATGCCTAACCCTATTGCTTTTCTAAATTTATTCAAAATTATTCCCTCTTTCGCATAAAAATTGATCCATCACTTGGATTCAATCTACACTGTTTTCGTTCGATGCAGATATTTTATCTTTGCACAGTAACTGAAACGCAAAACCAGACAGTAAGTTCGACAAAGAAACTCTAACAGCCTTGCATAAGAGGCGGCAAACAGCGAAAGGTTTGGTTGGTAACATCAACAAATACGCGCTTTTCGTAATTATTGTCATTTGCTATGCCTGTGTTTATGATGATAATGTCTTTGGTCGGTTTCCAAAGTCTTTGCAATTTGATTACCCGAGGAAGGTTTTGGATCAAGATTTGCCTACATATTTCAAGTCGTCTCAGAGTAGTTTATATAAGAGGACTAATTAATGAGTGAAGAAAAAGAAGAAGGTCGCAAAGTCCTTCACGTTTTTAATAACATCATATCGGAGTCATCGAAAGCCACAACCCTTCCTGCCGAAGTCTCTTCGCGCAAATGGATGTATTGGCAGATGACAAGGGCTGTGACGAAGAAAATTTCGCGCGCCCCTTTTTCGCTACACACCTGGGCAGCTTTGCGTCGAACCCTTTTGTCAAACGTCCTGCCGGATAATTTAGTGACGCGGTACAAAGCCTATCAAAAAGGCGAGTGCAATCGCTGCGGGCTTTGTTGTAAGATTCAATTCGAGTGTCCTTTCTTGGTTGATGAAGGACCTTTCAATACACATTGTTCGATTTACACTTCGCCACACGCACCGAATGCTTGTCTGAAATTTCCTTTAGACCCTCTGGATTTGAAATTGCTGCAACGCGAAATCGGTCACGCCTGCACGTTTTATTTTGAAGGCAAACCGCAAAAGCTTTCGGTGCTTGAATTCGTCAAGCTTTACACGCAAGGCGTTCGCGAGCAATTCGCAAAGCGCAAATTGAAAGAAGCGTCCGACAGCGGCGATTGAGTTGCTGTGATGGAGTGAATCAACTACGAAAATTTGCAAAGCCAATAACTGAGTAACGAAAAGGGCAGGTCGTCAAACCTGCCCTTTAATTTTTGCGTGCTGCTTTGCATAGCCTGAATCAGTCACCGATCATCGCGCCGGCATTCAACGCTATGATCATTTATTTGGTTGTGGAGTGACTCTCAGATAAGGCTTCAGAGCTTTCCATCCTTTCGGAAATTTCGCTTTCGCATCTTCATCGGAAATCGTCGGAACAATGATTACGTCTTCGCCTTCTTGCCAATTCACAGGCGTAGCGACGCTGTAATTGGCGGTCAATTGCAGCGAATCTATGACGCGCAGAATCTCGTCGAAGTTGCGCCCAGTGCTGGCCGGGTAGGTGATGGTCAGTTTTACTTTTTTGTCTGGACCAATGACGTAAACCGAACGAACCGTGAAGGTGTCGTTGGCGTTTGGATGAATCATGTCGTAGAGGTCTGACACTTTGCGGTCAGAATCTGCGATGAGCGGGAAATTCAAAGCTGTGCCTTGGGTTTCCGCAATGTCGCCCACCCAACCATTGTGCGACTCAAGAGAGTCAACACTGAGACCTAAAACCTTGACATTGCGCTTGTCGAATTCAGGTTTGAGGCGAGCCGCTGCGCCAAGTTCAGTCGTACATACAGGAGTGAAATCTTTCGGATGGGAAAACAATATTCCCCAACTGTCGCCGAGCCACTCGTGAAAATTGATTGTGCCGTCGGTTGTTTCAGCCGTAAAATCGGGTGCGGTATCTCCTAATCGTATAGACATAGTTTGCGTCCTTTCTTCATTAAGTTAATCAGTGTTTAGCCAACCTTCTCGACCCTCAGGGACCGGAAGAAAAATATGGGTTACCCATGATAACAGCTTTCAACTTTGCTGCCATCAGGAATCAAATACAGGTAGAGTTTCAAGCAAAAACCTTCAGAGATGTTGCGCTCTGAAAAGCCGTAGATTGAAGCTCACCAAAACGAAAAGCCTCGCGCTAAACTTGCACAAGGCTTAAAAACTTTCTTCTACGCTTTAGCACATGTTTAACGTGGAGCAAGTTGCTTTAAATCACCACGATTGCGACACACAGAATAGTTGCTCGTCGGTTTTCGCGTCAAGGAAAATTTCCTGAATAAAATAGATTCCGTCATTACACGAGCCTCTGTTACTGGGTATTTTTATCAATCAGGCGATCTGAAAATTCATCAACACACGTTTCAAATTTAATCCGGCAGCGCCGCAATCAGCGTGTCTATCTCCGTGCGCGTATTATAAAAATGCGGCGAGATTCGGAGCCTTCCAACACGCGGCGCGGTCATAATGTTTTTCGCGTGCAGCAATTTGTAAAGTTGTTTCGGCGTGTATTCTCTATGCGTACAAGTCACGATTGCCGAAGTCTCGCCGGTCTTTCGCGAACCGAAAACATCATAACCTTTCGCCGTTAATTTTTCTGCCAGATAATCGCTTACACGTAAGATATGCTCTTCGATTTTTTCTACGCCGACTTCTAAAAATAAATCAATCGCCGCGCCGAGTCCGTAGACGCCTGCGGTGTTCAACGTACCACACTCAAAGCGCAGAGCGCCTTCACGATAACTCAAATCATAATTCAGGTGATTGTCGTAATCCTTCACAGACATCCAGCCAACAACCGTCGGTTTGATGCGGTCAATCATTCTGTCCGACACATAAAGCAAGGCAACACCTTCCGGTCCCAGCAAATATTTGTGTGCGTCTGCCGCAAAAGCATCAACACAGTCACGCACCACATCAAGCTGCAAGCCGCCGAGTCCTTGAATCGCGTCAATCATAAAAATTACATCGCGCTCGCGGCAGAACTTTCCTATCATAGCAATGTCTGTGCGAAAGCCGCTTGAAAATTGCACCCAACTGAGGCTCACAGCGCGTGTGCGTTCATCAACAAGCGAAATAATTTCTTCCGCATCAATTCGCCCTTCGCGTTCTTGAGCCATTTTTACTTCGATGCCGCGTTCTTCTGCAAGTCGCATCCAGGGGTAAATATTTGCCGGGAAATCAACATTGGTAGTGATGATGTTATCGCCCTCGCGCCAATCAATTCCATTTGCGACCGCCGAAAGCGCCGCCGAGGTGTTTTGCATAAAAGCGATTTCGTGGGCTTTCGCGTTGACCAATCTTGCAGCAGAACCCCGCACCTTTTCGTAAGTGTCACACCAGTCAAAATAATGCACAGAGCCATTTTGCGTAACGTCATCTACGAGCCACATCATCGCGTCGCGCACTCTTGTTGACAGCGGCGACACAGCGGCGTGATTGAAGTAAATGAATTTTTCCGTCACCGGAAAAAGCGAGCGGATTTCTTTATTCATGGTTTTTAAATACTAATTTCTATGTATGCTTAAATCGAAAACAGGCTTCACTTCGCCAACGCGCAAGCCCCGATAATTGTTTATGAGGGGTTTGTGAGAAATCGCAAGTTCCGCTTGTTGCGCTTCTCCAAGCACACCGAGTTGAGCCAGCGTTTCAATCACAACGGGTGCCAGGGCTCTGGTTGCGCCGTCTTGAATTTTGAAAGCGATGCCTAAGCCCCGCGAGAATCGTTCGCAAGGCAAAATGCCTATCACGTAGGTTGCCTCTGCACCGATTTTGCAAAAGAGCGCGCCTCGTGCGGTTCGCATTAAATCGGTATCGAGCCTTCCGGTTCCGCCAACCATTTCAGGATAAGCAATCATCGCTTTGACGATGTGACGTGATGCTTTGACAATGCTTGAATCAAATGCGGGGAGATGAAACTGGCTCCGAGCGACCGTTTTCCGCTTTGAGCTGTTTAATGAAGTGAAACTGGCAAGTCGGGCAAAAGCTAAAGCGAGCGCTTTCAGAGGGACTCCGAAAGTCGGCGCGCTGCACCCGTCAAGGGCTATCGGCAACTCTTCCGGCAACTCTGCCAATTGGCGAAAGACAGAAATTATCTCTTTTTGCAGCGGATGATCTTTTGCAATGTAATCTTCTATTCCCCACCCGTTATGCATACAGGTCGCAAGCATTCCCGCGTGTTTACCTGAACAGTTATTATGCAGTTGCGTAAACGCTTTGCCTTCGCATTGCAGTTGGCGAGCCGCCTCTTCGTTGTAAGGCAAATGCGCGCCACATCGCAAATGGCTTTCATCCAACCCTATGCGCTCTAAGATAGCGGCAACGGTTTCCGTGTGAAAGGTTTCGCCGCCATGGGAAGCGCAGACAAGCGCCAGCTCTCGATCTGTGATGTTGAAGCGCTCAGCCGCGCCGCTTGCGATGAAAGGAAGAGCTTGAATCGGTTTGATGGTCGAGCGTGTCGTGGTGAGCAAATTCACGTCGCCGAATTGGGCGATGATTCGCCCATCCGGTTCTAAGGCAACGATTGCGCCGCAGTGTCTCGATTCAACAATTGCGCCTCTCATCACTTCGACAAGCACAGGAGGGTTATGGCTTTGTTCTGCATCAATCATAGAATCTGTAAATCTACAGCAGGTGAAAGCAAACTACAATTGCGCGAGGGCTTGAGCGAGGGGCAAGGATTGAATAGAGTATGATCGTCATCAAACAAAAAAAATTAGAGGAGTCACTTATGCCTATCTTTGAATATGTCTGCAAAGATTGTGGAAAAAATTTTGAATTGCTGGTTCGTCAATCCACTATCGTCGAATGCCCTTGGTGCAACAGTAAAATTTTGGAGAAACAATTATCCGTGTTTGCTGCCGCAAGCAAAGGTGAGGGCTTTTCGCAGAAAGATTTGCCTGTCGCAGCTTGTGGCAGTTGCGGCGATCCTAGAGGCCCCGGGGCCTGCTCAATGAATTGAACTGATTGGATTTTGCGGCGTTTCCTACTTATCTGAATTACCTGTGCAAAAATTGATTTTGAAATTACGAGGTGTGCTATGCCAATCATCAGAGTTATCTTTATCGTCACAGTCTGTTGCGTTGTAAGCTTCGCTCAACCATCTGCTGCACAACAAAGAGCTAACCAGTCCCAACCAAAAGAACACTCGGTTTTGCCACAAACAGAAAACCAGCCTCTGCCAGAGAAAAAGCTTACCCTGTTTGAGATAACGCAGATTCAAATTCGTTTTTCAGAAGCTTTGAATCAACAGGATCAAAGCCTGCCTGCTGACCTGGAACAGCTTCGTTCGCAAGGAATAAAGGTTGTGCCTGAGACGCGCTTTTTTATCAAAGATGGCGCCATTTATCTGGCGCTTACAAAGGATTACCTTGTGCCGATGACAGGCGCAGGCGCAAGTGGATGTTTACCCAACTCCCCGGAAAATGTCGGGGAAATGATTCTCATTGCTCCCAAAACCAATCTCAATCAACCTCCTGCCAAAGACCAGACGAAGAAAAAATAAGTTGATAAAAGTTTTCAGGCATCGCGCTTTCATTCGATACAAACAAGGTCGGCGAGGGCGCGATACTTTTTTTCGCTGAAGCCTTCAATAATGATTAACTCTTGTGGACGGCGAAAGCCTCCGTGTCGTTTTCGGTACTCGATGATTTTTTCAGCCATCACGTCGCCAATCCCCGGCAAAGCTTTTATTTCTTCCGCGCTTGCCTTGTTCAAATTGACACAGCTTACGGATTGGTTATGATTGGCTGAAGTTTGATTCGTCGGTGATGGTTGCGAACCTACGTTCGTATTGTTGCTTTGATTTGCCTGATTGCAAGAGGCAAAAGAAAGCGCGATGAGAGAAACGGAAAGCGCAAAGGATTTCATGGTTTCGCACAAAGATAGCTGAATAGCTGCAATTGCTTACATGCCGCAAAGCCCTAAACGGAATTCATCATTGAGCAGAGAGATTTTCGGCTCGCGTTTTGAGAAAGCAGTTTGAGCGCGGCGCAAGGCCGGGATGCCGCAAATTGCAGACTGGATTCCGTATTCAGTCCTTGTGAAGATGCGGTGCAGGCGCGGGTTCTGTTGCAGAATGGCACCGTACTCGACGGACTTTCGCGTCGTGCCATTGGTTCGCATCGAGTTGATAAATTCCAAACGGTCATCGAAGACCAGTATGCGCGAAGGCAACCCTACGATGGAGTAATCCCGATGTACCAGGAGATTCGTCAAGCCTTCCGTTACCACTGCGAAGGAATAGTTGGCGCGGGCTGGAATTGGCTCCTGTAGCCCGTTTGGTGTCGCATTGCGTGGCGGACGCGCGTCTCGCAAATCAACATAACGCTTCAAAAAGGCGATTGCTCTGTCAAAAATAGCCGTCAGATTTCCGTTGATTTCCGCTTGTTCAACGACTGGCGATTCGACATTGATTCCCGAATAGCGAATCATCACAACACGGCTTTGCGGAATCACTTGCTGCACAATGGCGCTGCGACCAAAGAGCAGGAAACCGGCAAGCGTCGGCACAATCATCGCGCCGCAATCGGTTGCCAGACGCAAATCGCGCAAGGCTTGCGCGGTGGGGAAACCGGCAGGCTCGCGGAAATTTTCGCCTTCCAGTTCGCGCACATAACTCCATACCAAAGCTTCGTCAATGTCTTCGATGCCGGTGTTCAATAAGGGCAAATCTTCAAAAGCAGCGACGCGAGAGCGCGCAAACAAAGCGGCGATTTCGTTGCCATCGGCTTCCCGTTTCGTAGAGCCTATGCGGATGAAATAACGATTGTCAGGTGTGCGATGCGGAGCGCGACGCTCAT
>JANMSG010000581.1:0-6969 GCA_031389065.1 Acidobacteriota bacterium
CATTGTGGGGAATCACAGCCGGTTGAAGCGGAGAAGATTTTTTCAAAATAGTTTGCACTCGCCCAGCGCCCTGCCTGCGTACTTAGCTTGTGGGGTGGGAAGGATATGACAAAGTGTCCAGGGAGATTTTAGTCCGAGCAGAGGAGCAAATAGCCAAGTCTGCTGCCGGCGATCAATTGGCATTCGGAAGTCTGGTGCGCGAACACCAAGGTATGGTCTTTAGTCTCGCGTACCATTTTCTGAGAGATCGGTCGCTTGCGGAAGAATTAGCTCAAGAGGTTTTCCTTCTTCTCCACCAAAACCTCTCCTCAATAAAATCTCCCGCCCACCTGAAATTTTGGTTGCGCAAGGTCACCAGTCATCGCTGCATTGATCAGGCGCGCAGGCAACAGGCAAGACCGCAGATGTATCTTGAGGACGTGCCGGAACCGGCAGTAGAAGATCGCGCCACAGACCCTTTGCTGTCGAAGTCTCTGAACAAAATGGTCGAAGGGCTGCCGGAAAACGCCAGAATGGTTCTGATTCTTCGCTATCAGGAAGACCTTGAACCTACGGAGATTGCCGAAGTAACCGGTATGCCGCTCAACACGGTAAAGAGTCACCTGCGGCGGTCGCTCGCCACCTTGCGCGAGAAATTAACGCGCTGCATAGGAGAAGTAAACGTATGAGTCGCCTTGATGATGAATTGAAATTGATGTTTCAACGCCAGGAGCCTTCCGCAGATTTCGCCAAGCGGGTTCTGGCGCAAATCAATGTGGAACCACAACCGAAACGAAGCTTCTGGCAATCGCTCATCAGGTTTTTTCAACTGCCAACGATGCGTTGGGCTGTAGCCGCAACTGCCCTTTTGTTGATCGCTATCATCGGTGTCGTGCAATACCAGCGCTTGAATAAGAACGCGGTTGCCCAACAAACTACTGGCGTTCAAGAAATCAAGCCAGATGAAAACAAGGTGGCAAAAGACCCCGCAACTCCAACGGTAGATAAAGGCAGCGACGGCATAAAAGAACTTGAGAATGAGAGAACAAATAGCAGTGATAACCAAACAGGCGTAACAACAGTCAACAACAGAAATTTGAAACCGCATCATCAACAAAAACTGAAGTACCGAAAGGCTTCTTCGGTTAAAGATAAAGAAGTGATTGCAACGCAACAAAAATCCGAAGGCGAGATTGCCAAAGAGCAGTTGATGAAGGCTCTCTTCATTGCCAGCGCGACGGTCAACGAAGCAAAAAAAGTGGCGATGGGTGGTGATTAGCTTTTTAAGCCGAGTTGAGTTTTTCATAGTATGTGGAAAGCCATTGTTGAAATTCGAGCAAAGGTCTGGTCGCCGGACTCCAGACACTAGACTCCAGATTCCAGACTAATTTCGAGGTTTATATGAAAGCAATACGTTCAAATCTACAGAGAATTTTTTTCCTTGTGTTGATGCTCTTTGTATTCAACGCGGCGACGACTTACGGGCAGGATGCCAAATTACGGATTGATAATCTAAATCGGCTCACCGACAAGGCTGTGCAAATTGTAGACATCAATTTAGGCGAGTCTTTGATCAAGCTTGCGGCAAGCGTCCTGAGCGAAAAGCGCTCGCCCGATGAAGGAAAAATTAAAGAACTGATCAAAGACATTCAGGGCGTTTTCGTTAAGCGCTTCGAGTTTGAAAAAGAAGGCGAGTTTAACGACAGCGACATCTTGCCAATCAGTTCACAACTTCACGGCAACCCTGCCTGGGAGAGAATTGTTGGCGTCATCAGCAAGAAAAAAGGTGGCGACAGGATTAACGTTGAAGTCTATTTGATGACTCAGGGGACCCTCATCAAAGGGCTTGCCGTACTGGCTACGGAAGCGAAAGCGATAACCGTGGTGAATCTTGTGGGACCGGTTGACCTGCAAAAACTGTCTGAACTGGAAGGCAAGTTCGGCATACCCAAACTCGGAATCGTACAGACAGAGCAGAAGGATGAAGCGGATAAAGCAGAAAAACCTGAGACCAAAAAACCTTAGGAGTAACTTATTATGGCAAAGTCTAATAAACTCCTTGCACAAATCGTCGTCGCGCTTGTCCTCCTATCACTGGCAAGCGCGAATATTTTCGCCGATAAAAAAGTTGATGATAAAAGCTATAGCTCGGTCATCAAATACCTGAAGTCGAATTACAAAGCCAGAGGGCAAGGTACCTTCGGCATGGTTACCTTCGCTAGGTTTCTTGTGAAGATGATCAAACCTGCCGGCGTGAAAAACTTCAAGTTTTCGATGCTGCGCGATTTGCAATTCACGAATAAGCGAGTTGATGAGGACCTCGGAACTTTCATTCGCACGAATGTACATACTGATTGGCAGCCCTTGACGCAAGTTATTTCGCGCAAAGAGAATCAATATATTTACGTTTACTTCATGGAGGAAAAAGGAGAGGCGAAGTTTTTAGTCGTCGCCGTTCAAAAGCAGGATGCTTTCGTCATTCAATTCAAATTTGACCCCCAGCTTTTGGCGAAGTTTTTAGAGAAGCCCGAAGTCTTAGGCATATCACTCACAGGCGACGACAACAAAACGAAATCTCCTGATCCAAACAAACCTGCTGATGAAGAAAACAAAAAGAGCGAAGAGAGTAAGAAGAATAATGAAGCGAGCAAGTCGAACTCGAATTGAACTGCCTCGAAAAAACAAGAACGAAAAATTTGATCGGGCGTATAAGCTTCTTGCGTAAAAAATCCGCTGCTACCATTGAATAGAACTATCCCCTATGCTTATATTTCAGTTCCACCTCAAGGGTTGCATTCTTTCAGTGGAATTGTGGCGCGCCCGAACGCTGTATTAGCGAATGCCACAACTTGCAAGGCAAATGTACAGATGAAAGGAATGAAATAAACCATGCACAGGAAACATACTCCCTTTTTGGCGCTGGTTATTTTGCTAATCGCAACTGGCGTAGCGCGCGCGGATAAAGTTGACGACTATGTGAAAGCCGAGATGCAGAGGCAGCGTATTCCCGGCACCTCTATCGCTGTCCTAAAGGACGGAAAGATCATCAAGGCGGAGGGCTATGGACTGGCAAATGTTGAACTCAATGTTCCTGCCAGACCGGAAACCGTCTACCAAATCGGCTCCGTCAGCAAGCAACTGATCGCCGCAGGAATCATGATTCTGATTCAGGACGGCAAGTTGAGCCTTGATGACAAAATCAGTACGTTCCTTGAAGCCACTCCCGACACCTGGAAAGAGATTACCGTCCGACATCTGTTGACCCACACATCGGGAATCATCCGCGAGGCGCCCGGTTTCGACCCGTTCAAAATCCAGGCTGACGCCGACGTTATCAAGACTGCCTACCCGTTGCCGCTGCGCTTTGCGCCGGGCGAGAAGTGGGAGTATTGCAATGTCGGCTACTTTTCACTGGCTGAGATCATTCGCAAGATTTCCGGCAAGCCCTGGGGCGATTACTTGAGTGAACGCCTGTTTACGCCGCTCGAAATGAATGCCACGCGCACCACTACGGTGACCGAGATTATTCAAAACCGAGCGAACGGCTATGTCTGGAGAAATAACAAACTGCAAAATGCCAGCTCCTACTTCGCCTTGCGCCCAAGTGGAGCATTTCTCTCAAGCGTGCTTGATCTGGCAAAGTGGGACGCGGCGCTTTACACTGACAAAGTTCTCAAGCAATCTACCCTCAGCCAGGGGTGGATGCCGGTCAAATTGAACAGCGGCGCAACTCACCCGTACGGCTTCGGCTGGGAGCTCAGCAGCGTGGCAGGCCACAAGATGGTGCATCACGGCGGTTCGCTGCCGGGTTTTCGCGCCCAAATCGCGCGATTCGTGGACGATAAACTGACCGTCGTTGTATTGACGAATGGCGATAATGCAAACCCGAATTCCATGGCGCTCGGCATCGCGGCATTTTATATACCCGGTTTAATACCGGAGCGCACGGTCGCAAAAATAGACCCCAAAATCCTTGATGCGTACACAGGGCAATATCAGCACCCATCAGTGGTCTTCACAATCACCCGCGAAGGCGACAAGTTACGGTTGCAACAAGGATCGGACTCGGAAAAACAGGACCTGCTGCCGGAAAGCGCAACCAACTTTTTCATGAATGAGAATCGCCGCTTCACCTACAGCTTCGTCAAAGATGAAAAAGGAGAAGTCGCCCATCTGATGATTCAGTTAGAAGGCCGGGAAACGGGGAGGGCGAAGAAAATCAAGTAATCCCCTTCCTTTACATTGGCAGACAAACATCAATCACAACACACGCAGGGTGACCTATGCTGAGCCTGACCGGAATATCGAAAACCTATCCGGGCGGGGTGCAGGCGCTGCAGGATATCCATCTGGAGGTGCCCAAAGGGATGTTCGGGCTGCTTGGCCCCAATGGCGCCGGCAAGTCGTCGCTGATGCGCACGATTGCCACACTACAGCAACCCGATGGCGGGTCCATCACCTTCAACGACATAAACATTCTGCAGGACAAGACCGCACTGCGCCGCACACTCGGCTACCTGCCGCAGGAGTTCGGCGCCTACCCTCGTACCTCCGCCCTCACGATGCTCAAATACCTCGCGGCATTGAAGGGCATCCACGGCAGTCAGCAACAGCAGGTCGTGGAAAATCTGCTGGTCAAGACCAATCTGTGGGACGCTCGAAACAAGAGCATCGACAAGTTTTCCGGCGGCATGAAGCAGCGCTACGGCATCGCACAGGCATTACTGGGCAACCCGGCACTGCTGATTGTCGATGAACCCACGGCGGGGCTCGATCCGGCAGAGCGGCGGCGCTTCCAGAACATCCTTGCCGAAGTCGGCGAGGAGACGGTGGTGATTTTGTCCACACACATCGTTGATGATGTGGAAGAACTCTGCTCTCAGATGGCTATCATGGGGCGCGGACGCATTCTGAAAGTGGGCGAGCCGCTACAGATGATGCGCGAGATGAACGACAAGTTGTGGACACAGGTGGTTAAGCGCGAGGAAGTCGCAGAGATGCGCACACGCCACACCGTGTTATCCACGCGGCTCAAAGCAGGCGCCACAGAGATTCGTGTGCTGTCCGACGCTCAGCCCGAAGGCATGCAACCGGCCACACCCGAGTTGGAAGACGTCTACTTCAGCACGCTGATCGCACACAACCTCAAAGACAATCTGGAGTAACACGGATGCGCGCACTTCTGGAGGTCATGCATTTCGAGATTCGCTATCAGCTCCGCTCGCCCTTTTTTCTCGGCGCGCTGCTGATGTTCGCGCTCATTCACTTTCTGGCGATCACCGGCACGGTCATTCACATAGACATCAGCAACCAGGTCGCCATCAACAGCGCGTATGCCATCCTGCAGATCGAACTGGCGCTCTTCATCTTTGGCATGCTGCCCATCCTGGCATTTGTCACGACTGCGATGACGCGCGATTTCGAACGCGCGACCGCCTCGCTCGTGTTCGTCACGCCGATCTCGACCAAAAATTTTGTACTCGGAAGATTTCTTGGGGCGCTGAGCCTTGCACTTTTGATCGGTCTCGCGGGACTTATGGGCGCGATGATCGGCACATTCATGCCGTGGTTGGATCAGGAGCGCATTGCCTCTTTCTCGCTGCTGCCCTGGGCGTACATCTTCTTTGTCGTCATCCTGCCCGGCACACTCGTCTTATGCGCTATCTTCTTCAGCGTCGCGGCGCTCACCCGCTCCTTTGCGCTGACCTATGCCGCAGCGATGGCCTTCTTCGTCGCAAACGTTCTCCTGAATCTTTACGCGAACCTTGAGACGGGCATCTGGGCCGCCCTGGCCGATCCGTCGGCCAGGCTTACCGTGGCGGCTGAGACACGCTACTGGACGGCCGCCGAACTCAACACAAACATTCCGCTGGGACTCTTGCTGCAGAATCGCCTGCTCTGGTTGACGGTGGCACTGCTGGCTCTGCTGCTCGCGCTGTGGCGCTTTCGTCTGGATTTAGCGGAGCAGGCCCCGTCCGGCTTCAAAATATCCCGCTTCAAACGACGAACACAGGGCAAGACAACAAAACAAACGCTGCAACCCGCAATTCAAAAGATCACTCCGGTACTGAGCTTCTCCCCGCGAGCTTCCTTCGCGCAGTTTGTCTCGCAACTGAAGATGGATCTGTCCTGCGTCTTCAAAAGCCCGCTCATTTACATTATTCTGGCGCTCGGCATCGCGGGGATGATCGGCGAGTTTCAGGGCAATGTCGGTCTGCTCAACACGCCGCTGTACCCGCTGACGAGTCAGATGCTTCCCATTCTGCGCTTCGGTATGCTGGGGCAAATCCTGCTGGCGGGCCTCTGGTACTCTGCCGAATTGATCCATCGCGAACGCGCATCCGGCATTGGCGAGATCATTAATGCATCTCCTTTCCCCGACTGGCTCATGATCCTTTCGAAAACTGCGGCGCTGTGCCTGATCGTCAACACGCTGATGCTCGTGGCGGTGCTCACCTCGATGGCGTGGCAGGCAGCGGCCGGCTACACCCACTTCGAGCCCGGCCTGTATCTGCAATCCGCCTTCATCTACAACGGTATCTACTACTGCATGCTGTGCATCCTGGCCGTGGTCATTCAGGCGATCTCGCCGAACAAATGGCTGGGGCTGCTTGTGACGCTGGGCGTTTACATCGCCCTGCTGAGCCTAGAACCGATGGGCTTCGACCATGTGCTGTACAGCTTCAGCATCCCCGCTGCCGTCTACTCCGACATGAACGGCTTCGGCCACTTCACCAAGCCGGTGTTCGCGCTAATCGCCTACTGGGGGGCTTTCTGCATCCTGCTGCTCATTGCCGGGCTTCTGCTCTACCCGCGCAGCAATTATTCTGCCGTGAGTGAAAGACTGCGCGAGGCGCACGCACGCCTCGGGGCGGGAGTCAAACTCACTACAGGTCTCGCCGCTATCGCCTTTATCGCCATCGGCGGCTGGATTTTCTACAACACCAACATCCTCAATGAATATCTGACACCCAACGAGCGCCACGAGCG
>JANMSG010000590.1:0-8440 GCA_031389065.1 Acidobacteriota bacterium
CTTGTCATTACCCAAATCTTTTGCATTTGTGCGCATCGGTTTGGCAAAGGCATTGTTTACTCAACTTCGGGGAGTAGCGAAGTGAGGACTTTTCGGGAAGCTCTTTGCTTCCGGCGACACTAAGTCTTTTATATTCGCCCCAAATCCCCGTAAGTGAAAAGATTTGGGTAATGACAAGCTCTGAAGTAAGAGAGTCATCCATTGCTGTTCGCCAGTGTGCCTTTTTATTATGCTGGAAACACCCTGCCAGGCATCGCTGTACTGACCCGTGTCAATCTGATTTAACCAAGTTTCGGCAATTGATTGTTGGGCGTGGGATACGCTAGAGAAAATAAAACTCATTGAAGCAAAGGCAATAAGGAAAACATATTTCATTTTAGCCATAAGACCTTTCCTATAAGAGATATGATTGCCCAAAACCTAATTATCAAACTTACCCGCCGATGAAAACCATTGTGCGCGGTGGTTGCACGAAGTCTGGTTCGTTGATGCGATGACCTTCTTCTTTCATTAAAACCGTATCAATCATAAATTGCGTCAGTTCTTCGCGCGTGTCACCGCGCCTGATGCGGTCTCTGATATTATGATCGGTCATCGAAAACAGACAGGTTCGCAAGTTGCCGTCAGCCGTTAAGCGCAAGCGCGAGCAGGCGCCGCAAAATGCCTGTGTAACAGGCGCGATGATGCCTATGTCACCTTGCGCTCCGTCGGCAAAAACATATTTCAAGGCAGTCTCGCTCGGATTGTCTCTGTGCATCGGCACGAGTTTGTGGCGTTCTTCAATGCGCTGCAAAACTTCGCGTCCGCTGACAAGCATGCTCTTGTCCCACTGATGCCCGTTGTCTAAAGGCATATATTCAATGAAGCGCATGGAGACGCCTGTCGCTCTGGCAAAGTCTGCGAAGTCTGCTACTTCGTTTTCGTTCAAGCCGCGAATCACTACGCAGTTAATCTTGGGAGGCGCGAAACCGGCTACCATCGTCGCTTCTATGCCATCGAGTACCGATTGCAGAGAATCGCGGCGGGTAATCTGTTTAAAGACTTCGGGTTTTAAAGAATCGCAACTGATGGTCAAGCGCGTCAGTCCCGCGTCCCTTAAACTCTGGGCGCGATCTTTCAAGCCATCGGCATTAGTCGTCAGCGCCAGGTCTTTTACACCTTCAATTTTGGCGATGCGTTCGATTAAAAATTCTATGTCCTTACGAAGCAGTGGCTCGCCGCCCGTGAGTCGCAATTTTTCTACGCCCAGACTGACAGCGATTTCAGCAAGCAAAAGGATCTCTTCATAGGTGAGAAGGTCTTGCCGGCGTTTCCAGACGATGTCTTCGTCGGGTATGCAATAGAAGCAACGGAAATTGCATTTGTCAGTGACGGAGATTCTGAGATCACGAATCACTCGTCCGAATTTATCTTTTAAGAGACCTTCTGCCATAAGTATAAATGCCTTAAATCAAAACCGATTCTAACAACCTATAGATACACTTACAACTTGGCAAATCCGGCAGCCTCGGTTCGGGTGCGATTCAAAGTATGACAGAAGGAACCAAACGGGAGTAAGAGGAGCAAGGCGAAAAATATCAGGGAGACAGAGGGAGAGATGAAGCCTATACAAAGTCTAGATGAGCGTGTGAGCTGTTTCGACCTCCTCCGCACACAGGTTTTCGCTTCAATGGATTTGCTCGCCGCAGTTGCCCAGGTCGGCGCGCCGGCCGGCCGAGGCGGCGGTTAAGATGGCCAGCAGCGCCAGCAGGGCCGCGACGCGCCGATCGGTGGCCGGACGGTAAAATTGACGGGAATTCATGAGGTTTCCTCCTTAGGTTATGAAATCTGCGCCTACGGCACAGAATGTGTACAGTCGGACAATGGCTTCCCTGCCGCGCGCTCCAGCGGAGCGCAATCTTGCCCGAGTTGGCCAGCGTCACCCAGAAGTTGACGCCGTCGCTGCACGCCCCGAACGGAAATCTGCCCCCGGTCGGGAACAGATCCCAGGAAAGTCCGAAACCGCTTCTTCACTCTTTCCTCGTCCGTTCCACGATGAGCCTCCACACGCGGCCTGACATCAGCGGTCGTTGCCTTGAGCGTTCTGCTTTATTTTTTCGACCTGCTTCGAGCGCGACTCTTTCATCCTTTGCATCATTTCCGGGTGACGCGCCCATTCGACCGAGCGCTCTTCGGGCTGACCGTATGCTTCAGGGTTCAGATAGTGGCCGCGCTCCCGCTCCGGCTTCTCCTCTTCGGCATTGAACGGGCGCTGCCGCATGACGGCATCGGATCGCACGCCGGTCACCTGCCAAGAGACTTCTACATTCGGCGCGTTGGTTCTGATCGTGAAGCGATTCTGTTTGACCTTCTCCGCGACGATGGCCTGGGCGAAAGTGCCGACGACGGTGAGCTGATAGCGGGCGTCCTTGTTTAATGCCTCGAACCACTCCGGCAGTGTGACAGTGGCCTCGCCTTGCGTGTTTGTCTGGACGTTGCCGCTGTAGACGTTGAGGACTTCTGACGACTCGATGGCGGCATGGACGAGGTATCTGTTTTCCGGGTCAAGCGGGTGGTCGATCTTGAAGTTTTTCGTAGCCGTCACGTTGAGATTGCCGGTGATTAAAACATCCCCGAGGAAGCTTCCTGCCAGCCCATCAGTTGCTCCGTTCATGCCGACGCCTCTTGTGGCAAATATCCCTATGCCGCCACTGCTGCCAATTCCATTGCCTTCACCGCCAACGGCAGCCGCGCCATCTCCGCCGTTGGCACCGCCGTTGCCGCCAATACCAGCCACGCCAATACCACCAGGCCCGCTCTCGCTGATGCCGCCTTCGGCAATCACGCCAACACCACCGGAGCCGCTGCCGCTGCGGCCACCCATGGCGCGGCTGCCATTGCCGCCAAAGCTGCTGCTGCTGTTCCCGCCAAAAGCCAGAATGCCATCGCCGCCGATGCCGCTGCTGCTCTTGCCGCCTTTGGCATTCACGCCAATGCCGCCTTTCGAGTTGTTGTCGCCGCCAAAAAACTCGCCACCACCTCCGTCGCCGCTATTATCAACAGTAAGGATTGACCTCGTCGGGCCCGTTGCCCCCGCCAGAACCAAAGGGACCGCAACACCGAGCGGCGTGGCCGCAGTGCCGTTGCCCTTAAGCGTCGTGTCGTGAATGACCGAGACACCGCCGCTCGCCTGGATCGTGCCATTGACCGTTAGCCGTGCTGTCGGCGAGTCCGTGCCTATGCCGACGTTGCCAAACTTGTCTTCGAAGATGGTCGAGTCGCCAATGATCGAATGGCTTGAGGTGAAACCCGTCCACTTCGGCAGCCTACCTATCGTGCCGCTCCCCATCACAGTCAGGTTTGGTCCTGCCGCAAGAGTCGTCATCACGCCGGAGTGGATGCCGGCGCTTGCTCCGGGCATCAGCGAAAAGCCTGCCGCCCGCAACCTCATACTCTGTCTTTTTGCGGGAGCGCGAAACAGGTCAAATCGAAACTCTGACCGGTTGCCGAGACGGTCATTGGCTATTTCGCTTATGGGCGACTGAGCTTGCGCCGATGCAGCGATGAAAACTGTGCAGATCAGGATTGAGCAGAATTGCCTTGCGATCAAAAAGCTATGTCTAATCTTATTCATTGTTGTATCTCCTTGCCCGGTATGGTCGGGCGCGTCTGATTGGCCGCCGCATCTTCGACAGTCACTTAAATAGAGCTGTGTTGAAGGCTGGCTGTACCGGATTGTCATTGGCGGCACTCCAGGAGTCGCCGCGAAGGCGAGGCAGGAGTTCGCAAAATTTTGTCCGTAACGGGTTGCGCCCGAGCATCTCTTGCGCGCCGCCCCCCGGCATTTCAGGAACAGCCGCGCTTCGGGCAGCGGCGCAGGGCATGGTTTGAGACGAAGCGTGCGACTTTCCGGCCCAGGTGTGCGCCTACCTCGTCGGCCGTGCGGAAGTGCATTCCCGAATAGATTCGCGCATCGATAACTTCATCAGCGCCTTCGCTGAATGTGCGCCACTGGCGCGTAATGCCGGCTATGGTGACGACGATCGGCACACCCGGATTGTCATCGAATACCAGCCCGAGGATCATGGACATGGCGCTACTATTCGTCGTGTGCCCGGATGGATATTCAGGATGCGGGGGCGTCGCAAAGAGCGGCTCCCAGGTTCCATCGCCTGCCGTGCGGTGGTTACCATCTAAGTCGCCGCTTCTGATGGCCGGCTGTGGCCGCCAGAAGTTGTAGGTATATTTGGCCTCCCAGCAGGCGATGCTGGCGTCAGCCGCAGCCAGATAGAAGAGCGCAAAGGTGCGCGCCGTCGCCGACAGGGTGAGGTCGCGCACGGCGAGGACCTGGCTCAGGGCGTTGTTCCAGATCGCGGTCGGTGAGGCTCGCCAGAAGGTCCCGATCTGCGTCTGTTCCGCTGTCCGCGTCGAACCGTTCAATGAACCGATCTGTTTGATCTCGTTGTAATCCCTGGCGTACTGCTTGCTGTCGAGCGCCGGCGGAGCATCAGGCCGGAACTGCGAGCCGCTCCGCAGCACCCACGGAGTCACGTTTCCCCACCCCGGCAGCTGGGCCGGTGCGTTGTTGAGTCGCACCCAGACGCCCGGCATGCCGACTCCAGGGGCGGTGTAATCGAACTGGGCTTGGGCGGAACGATCATTGGCCCGCAAGGCCAGGATTGCGGCGGCAGCGGATCGGCCGTACGCGATACCAGGATCATTTTCCAACAGTCCATGCGCAGCAAGCGATGCAACGTAGAGAGCGTCCAGCGACGCGGGCTGCCCCGACAGCCCGCCAAAGAGGCTCCGTAGGGCGTGGTGCGCCGCAGCAATTGCCGCCGCTTCAGGCGAGGCGTTTTCGGGCCCTGGTCCAGGCGACAGATAGGTCGCATACTCGTCCGTGATGCCATTGACGGCGTCATGGACAGCTACCTGAACGATCGCCATGGCGCGCGTTTGCTGGACGGGTGTGAGGGCCGATGCCGGTAACAGTGTTAGCGTGACCGCCTGCTGGTTCCATTCCCTGACGACATCACTCGCCTGTGCCGCCAGCGTGAAGGTGTTGCCGACGCCGCCAGACAATTCTGCGTGGGTCACAGGGTCAGTGGCAATTGCTTCACTGGCTGCCGGGTAGACGGGGACACCCATGAGGGCGACGCCAAGGGCGACTACGATCACAAGTCTTTTCCACGAAGTGTTGGTTTTCATGTTTGATCTCCTTTTCTGTATTTCTAGTTGCTGTCCAAAAGACAAGCTTCATTTGTTAACGCGTCAATTTCGTGGAAAACCCGACACCCCGCCCGGATATTTTTCAAAGATTACTTATCTTGCTATAATCAGCCCACCTCACCAAAGCACTCAGAAGAACGGGGGTATATGGCTGTCCACTCACAAAAAGAGGTGACCCGACTATTAGTCGGTTGGGGCAACGGCGATCAGGCAGCCCTGGATGAGCTGATCCCATTAGTGCATGGCGAATTGCGTCGGCTGGCTGGCCGTTACATGCGGCGCGAGAGCCAGGACCACACGCTGCAAGCCTCAGCTCTTGTCAACGAGGCCTACTTGCGGTTGGTTGATCAGAAGAGCGTGCAATGGCAGAACCGTGCGCACTTCTTCGGCGTCGCCGCGCAGTTGATGCGGCGCATACTCGTAGATCACGCACGGAGTCGCTCGCGGGTCAAACGCGGCGGCGGGGCGCAGATGGTGTCGCTTGCTGAGCAGGCGGTTCTCTCCAATGAGGTCGCAGAGGTGATCGCCCTAGACGAGGCGCTAAAGCGTCTGGCGGAGTTAGACCCCCGCAAGAATCAGATCGTTGAGATGAAGTTCTTCGGCGGGTTGACGAATGAAGAGGTGGCAGAGGTCTTGAAGGTCACATCCCGTACGGTCGAGCGCGAGTGGCGCAGAGCCAAGGCATGGCTGCACCGAGCAATCAACCAAGGTGAAACGAATGAAGCCTGAGCGGTGGAAGCAAGTAGACGAATTGCTTGAAGCCGCGCTTGAGTGTCCGACGATCGAGCGGGCTTCGTTCCTTGACCGTGCCTGCTCAGGCGATGAGGAACTGCGCCGCGAGGTAGAATCCTTACTCATCTCTGACGGGCAGGCAGAAGCATTCATTGAATCGCCTCCGGCAAGATTGGCTGCGGACTTATTCACTGATAAGGAGCCCAAACCGGGCAGAGGGAAGCGCATCGCGCATTACGAGGTCCTCGCGCAGATTGGCTCGGGCGGAATGGGAGAAGTCTACCTGGCTCAGGACACCAGGCTGGGTCGCAAAGTGGCTCTCAAGCTTCTGCCACCCTCACTTACTGCCGATGCGCAACTGCGGGCGCGCTTCTTCAGGGAGGCTCAGCTCGCCTCGGCGCTCGATCACCCAAACGTCTGCACCATCCACGAGGTAGGGCAGTCTTCAGGCCACCTGTTTATCGCCATGCAGTACGTCGAGGGGGTCACCCTTAAGCAGCTCATCAGCTCTCACCCGCTGAAGTTGGACGCCCTGCTGTCGATCAGCCTGCAAGCGGCGGACGCACTTGCAGCCGCCCACGACCAAGGAATCATCCATCGAGATATCAAGTCAAACAACATCATCATCACTCCTCGCGGACAAGTGAAGGTGCTCGACTTCGGTCTCGCAAAGTTGACCAGCAGCCGCGACCGGGAGGTTGTGGGCAAGGCTGAGTCGGAATTAACCAGGACAGGCGCGGTGATGGGCACGCCCAGCTATATGTCACCCGAACAGGCGCGGGGCGAGCGTGTGGACCACCGCAGCGACATCTTTTCACTGGGGGTAGTCATCTACGAGATGGCGAGCGGCGAAGTGCCCTTCAAGGGGAAGTCTCAGGCCGAGACGATGAACGCGGTGATCAACGAACCGCACACGCCTGTGTCCGAGTTCAATGAAGCTCTACCTGCGGAATTGTCTGCGGTGATTGATCGGGCATTGTCCAAAGATCCAGCGGACAGGTATCAGAGTATGGGAGAGATGCTGCGGGATCTGCGGCGGGTGGGGCGGGGGGTCGGCCTTTTGGGGTCGAGTGATTCGCAAGGGGCGGTTATCCCGTATGTGCCGCTGGGGCGGCGCTCCGCCAGGCGCTGGCTTTGGGCAATGACACTGCTGGGCCTGGCACTGCTGGCCGGCCTTGGCCTGTGGTTTTTCTCTCTGCGCCCCCTGCCGCAACGGCCGCGGCCCACGTTGCAGACTACCCCCCTGACCTCCTATGTGGGTTTGGAGAACATGCCTGTATTCTCGCCTGATGGTAAGCAGGTGGCGTTCACATGGGAGGGAGAGAAAGGCGATACTCTTGATATCTACGTTAAGCTGGTGGAGGCAGGGACGCCGCACAGGCTGACGACGCACCCCGCTGATGACTCATTCCCGGCCTGGTCACCCGATGGCAGCTACATTGCTTTCAGGCGTCATACCTATGAAAGTGACGCCGTCTATCTAATCCCCTCGTTGAGCGGCCCCGAGCGTAAGCTGGCTGATATATTCCCGAGGCTATTGGGCTATTCAGTCGGGGGCGACGGGCTAACCTACTCGTTGGATGGGAAGTTACTTGCTGTGCCCGACAAGAACTCCGCAGCGGAGCCTTTCAGCATTGTCCTGATCTCGACCGAGACGGGTGAGAAGCGCCAGATAAGCTCACCTCCAGCCGGGTCGCTGGGCGATAACACGCCAGTCTTCTCGCCTGACGGGAGCAA
This sequence comes from Acidobacteriota bacterium, assembly GCA_031389065.1. Lineage (GTDB taxonomy): Bacteria > Acidobacteriota > Blastocatellia > UBA7656 > UBA7656 > JACQDB01. Next base: position 7,678 of record JANMSG010000590.1, read on the forward strand.
AATCGCCTTCAGCCGCCTGAGCAGCCAGGGTGTAGAGGACATATACGTAATGGCGGCCGAGGGCGGCGAACCCAGACGTTTGACTTTTGATAACCGGTTTATTAGAGACTTGGGTTGGACTTCGGACGGGCGCGAAATCATCTTCATTTCGCAGCGGGCCGGGGACAGCGGTCTGTGGAGGGTCTCTGCTTCGGGCGGCACGCCCGAACGGCTTGTGACTGCGGTAGGGTATACCATTAACCGTTTGAGCATCTCTCGCCAGGGGGACCGGTTGGTTTACGCGCAGCATTTTCTTGACACAAACATCTGGCGAGTTGAGCTGGCGGGTGCAAAGGGAAGGACCAGCGCGCCCACTATGTTGATCTCGTCCTCAAAGGCTGATTCTGCCCCTCAATACGCGCCAGAGGGGAAACGGATAACATTTAGGTCCGACCGGTCGGGAAGCTATGAGATCTGGACCAGTGAGGCGGACGGCTCAAACCCTGTACAGTTAACTAACTTCAATGGCCCCCAGGCAGGCTCTCCATGCTGGTCTCCTGAGGGCAGGCAGATAGCCTTTGACGCCCGCCCCGAAGGCAACCCCGACATCTTCGTGATTAATGCTGAAGGCGGCAGGCCGCGTCGCCTGACCGATGACCCCGCCGAAGAGATCGCGCCAAGTTGGTCGAGGGACGGGCGGTGGATCTACTTCGGATCGAACCGCAGCGGTAACCTGCAGATCTGGAAGTTGCCGGCAGATGGTGGCGAGGCACGGCAGGTGACG
>JANMSG010000602.1:0-4489 GCA_031389065.1 Acidobacteriota bacterium
AAGCGGGAGTTGGCGGCAGCCCTGTCAGACCAAGCTGATTGATGATGTCTCCGCCCTGCGCGGCTCGCGGATACGAGGTAGCAAACCTGGCGAATGAAAAACCGGCGCGAAATTCGTTGATGAGCGTAGGACTGAGGATGAAGTTGTAAGAGCCTGCAAGGTTGCGCACTTCTGTAGTATTTGCAAAGACACCGTTCCTGGTATTGTAACCGCCGTTTCCGTCGGTGCCTGAGTTGTCAATGTTTTTGTGGCTGTAGCGCGCAAAGTCTTTCTGGCGATCACTGAAGTTCTGGTCACCGCGAATGTCGAAGCCGTTTACAGTGTAAGAGCCTGGAACATTGGCTACAAAATTGGGACGAACCGCCGAACCTGTTGCTTGATTCTGGCGCTCGTAAAGCAGGTCTAAAATTTTCGCGGACACAGGATTGACTGGAATGCGATTGCCCGGAAAGGGATTGCCGGTAGCCGGATTGCGAATCGGCGTTGTGATGCCGGACAAATCGCCCGCTCGAAAAGCATCGGGCGGAACGATCTGTGAGAGCAACGCCTGATTGGGTCTGCGGGTACCTTCATAATCGAAGAAGAAGAAAGAGCGATTGCGCCCATCGTACAATTTGGGAATTGAAAAGGGACCGCTGAAAGCGCCGCCAAAACTGTTTGCTACCAGAGCCGCTTTCAAACGACGACCAGGACTGGCAGGATCAACCGGCGCGAACGGGTCTGTCGCGTTCAGGGCGCGATTCTGATGAAACCAGAAAGCCGTTCCATGATAGTCGTTGCCGCCGCTCTTGGAGGTAGTGGTGACGTCTGTGACTTGAGCAAACTCGGCATTGTTGCCTGTTGAACTGACTTTGAACTCTTCTATGCCTTCGACGGAAGGAAACAGGTCGCGCACGGGCCCGTTCGAGCGCACGTTTTGCGTCGAGACGCCGTCAATTGAATAGGAAGTTGTAAAGGGCAAGCCGCCTGCTATAGATATGTTGCCACTGCGATCTTGCTGAACCGCCGGGGCAAGGGTGGCTACGACGATAGGACTAGTGTTATTGGTAGCGCGAAAGTTGAGCGCCAGTTCATTGATTTCGCGTCCTGACTTGGAATCGGCTATGGTAGGCGATTCTGTGGTAATGACGGTGGATGCCGTGACATTTACCTGTTCGGCAGATATGCTGCCCACCTCCATGCGAAAATCAACGCGAACGATTTGTCGCGCCAAAAGCTCAACATCTTTTAGCACTTTTTTGCTGAAGCCTGATGCCTCAACTTCTATTGCGTAAACGCCCGGGTCGAGATTGGGAGCCAAGTAGTTGCCGCCCGAATCGGTCTTAACCGTGCGCGCAATCAGTGTACGTTTGTTGGTTATGAGAACCGCGGTATCGGAAATCACAGCGCCGTTTTGGTCTGTTATGGTACCTGTTAAAGAGCCAAAGGTTGACTGCGCGAAGACAAGGGTTGATTGGTGAAGTGACAAAATGGTGAAAAGAAGTAAGACGATGTTTTTTTTTGTGACGCTACTGCTTCTTGCTTTCATTTGATTCTCTCCTTGAGTGTAAGCAATGCAAATCTCTGTTATGGGTTAAAATTGAGCGTTCGCTGGTAAGTAATAAAAAACTCGCAAAGCAAAATGGGATTCTAATCAGATGATATGAAATGCCTGTGAAGAAGAAATGAACTTAGCGTAAATTTAGCTCTAAAAAATAAGGTCTGAAGTTTGTCAGTAAATAGGAGTGTGTTTAGAAATAGCTTTTCGCCGTGAAGCGGCACAAAGAGGGTAGCCAGATGTGATGGTCTTTGAATAAATAAGCGTACAACTTGTGGTTTGGCAACCCCTCATTATTTCTACAGTTACATTGAAATGGTTGTACGTTTAATTAACAAAGAACATAAACAGGTGGTCGCAAACGAGTTATTTTCACGCTCTGAAAGGAGCGGCAGAACCACTGACAAAGAGAAAGTATTTGTCAGTGAACGTGGCGAAAACGTTCGGGTTTATATCAGGGAAGGTGAAAAATACTTTGACCTCTGAAGAGCCTGAGTTTTATCAAGCGCTACGCCAGTTGTACGATCAATCGGAGCGTTGCTGATTTACGACGCGGCACAGACCGGCATGGGACGCACCGGGGCGTTCTTTTTAATAGCCCGCGAAGCGGGCGGTAGCATAAAGCCACGGGTGTCAGCCCGTGGACCGAATGCCCAACACCATAGCGAGCCCGCGAAGCGGGTGATAGACGCGATTCATGCTATCTATCATCCGCTTCGCGGGCTCACAGGTGAGGAGGCTCACCATACCCAGCCCTTACAGGCTGGGCTTTATGCTTTCACCCGCTTCGCGCGCTTCTCACATAACACCACAACTTTAGGACACTACTAAATGTCCGCATAAATTCTGCATATTTATGCAATGAACTGGGCAAGCTGGATTTTGTTGCAGAGGTGCATGGCTTGGGTTACCTCATCTGCCTCAAGTTCAAATCCGGGAGCGCGAAACCTTATCACCAGGCATTGAGCGTCGAGCATTTTGGTTCCGCATCTTGCGCCACTTTTGCTTTTCTATTGCTTCTTTGCCATCCAGGGCGCTTCGCCGAGTTTACCCAGGGTGGCTTTGCCTTTCAGGCTATCTTTGCCTTCTAGTTTGCCCGCGAATTTCACTTCAAATTCTTGTTTTGGATGATTGGCATAGTAGCTAAATATGATATCGTTGCCTCCGATGATTCCTATGAGCGGCAGATCGCGCTCTGAAGCTTTGTAGGTGCCGGTCAATTTCTCGCCCTCCTGCTTCAAGACTAGGATTGAATTGATTGTCCCCGACGGCATTTTCACAGTAACGTACCAAACGCCGCTTACGTTGACGGTGGCGGCAGCAGGTGTGGCAGGAGCATCCCCCTCTTTCTTGTGGTTTGCAGCTTGACGCATGGCACTGATGACAGGATTGGTGACGCCCGCTTGAAGCAACTGCACTTGCGCATTTGACGACAGGTCAAAACTGACGGCCGGCGCTTCGTTAATGGTCGCAATGATATTCTCTTCGGAAAGCCTCGCTTTCACCAGGCGGACGATGGTTTCGTTGGTCAAGGCGTCTGTGGTTTTCGTCTCCGGCTGGCTTTTTGACGGCGTCGAAGTCTTCATCTCCGTAGCTGTCTTCGGCTCTGTCTTTGGTGATGGCGGAGGGCTCGCGTGGGCAGCGGGTTTGAAGCCTGTCTTGGAAAAAGGGTTTGACGAGGGCGTTGCCAGAGACTCTTTCGGCTTGCTCGTTTTTTGCACGGCGTAATACCGTTCATTCAACTCTTTGTAAATCGCGACGGAGGTTTGCAAGCGGTTTTGCGCCTCTCGGAAACGTTTCTCGTCCGGCTTGATGTCGAGCGCTTTGGCATAGTTTTTGGCGCCTTGCTCCAGGTAATGATTGAGCAGATCGGTTTTATCGTTCTCGTAAGCCATCGCTTCATAGCAAGCGCCGAGGATATAAAATTTGTAGGCTTCATCCTCCGGCTTTTTCAAAGACGGCATAGCTTCCAACTCCTGCAAGGCCTCGGCCAGCTTGCGCTCTTCGATTTTGTCGCTGATGTCATCGAGTTTCCCTTTGGGCAAGAGAATTCTGACCTCTTCCCTGGTTGGCACAAGGTACGCAGCGATCTCTTTTGCTGTTAGATTTAGCCAACCCTGTAGGTTCAAAGGCTTCGAAACGGATTGCCCCTCTTTGAATTCCTTGCTCTCGCTATAGATTTTGTTATCTGAAGCGAGCATTGTTGCGCTCTTCGCCTCTGCAATACGAAAGTCAATCGAGGTACTCCAGGTGACTGTGCGATAGCGTTTCTCGACCTTCACGGATTTATAGACATCCTTCTTTTCCATTTTCTGTTTTTTCTCATTCCAAACCTCTTCTTCTCCAACTTTCTGTCTTTCGTATTCGCTTTTTTTTGTCCAGGTCTCCGTTTCTGAAAGGGAGTTTAGTTGGCAGACAATGATAATCTGTGGTTGCGGAGAATTCAGGTTTATGCGTGGCTCGCCCGAGGCGAGTTCACGCTCAAGACTGCGTTTGAAATCCCATTCAGAGATATTTCGCAAAGAATCAACGCGCACGGCAACATCGAAAGTATGAACAAAGAGTTTGGGCGGTCGCAGGCGAGAGAAGTGAACATCTTTCTTAATGATGCCAAAGCCTTGAGGGTAAATTGCCATCGGCATGCTCAACAGAATAATCATTGCGATGATAGCAAATCTGCATAGATTCCTAACGCTTCTGCGCGAACAGTGTTGTCTCATATGTCTCCCTTTGCCTCCTTATAATGATGTAGGTGTAAAAACGAAGCCTGATAATTCTAGCCGGCGGATTAACATCATAGCGTTCCTTTGCGGAATACGGAATCCGCTCTGGCTCCGGCATTCTGGTAAAGCAGATGGAACGCCGGGGCTAGCGTTTAGCGGTTTTTGAGGATGTCTTTGATCAAACCATCCAAGACATCGCCGACGGCCTCTTCATTGGCTTCCCCTTTGC
>JANMSG010000232.1:0-2381 GCA_031389065.1 Acidobacteriota bacterium
GTGGATACTACTCTGACACACGGCTTTCTCTTTGTTTTATTGATCAGAATCCAGAGGAGTACGACGGAAAAATCGTTCGAGTAAAGGGTACTCTTTATAGTTATTCACAAGGGGTCTTTCATTTTAACAGTGATGAGTGTGGTCTCATGAGCGATGCTTGGGCAACAGTAGAATTTGACCAATTAATTATAAAGAATATATCGAACCAAGAATCTCTTAGAGATATTCAATCTTTTTTTTCACCAACAGAATATAAAACTGTACAGGCAGTTATAGTTGGGAGATTTGAGAACCTAAAACGAAATTGTTTTGGGCCTAAATACATCATTGTGGTTAGTGAAGTTTTGCCATTGTCTCCAGTATCAACGATGAAGTTATCAGAAAGGGCAAGCGAACTTCATAGTGAAAAATTGAAGGAAGATTTAGCCCACTCTCCAAAAGAATCGTTGGTATTTGATAATGACTCTCGCAGAAAAACTCAATAATTTACCGATTCAGCCGGGCTGCTATGTCTATCGCGACGAGCGGGATAGGATACTTTACGTCGGCAAGGCGAAGAATCTTCGCAATCGCGTTCGGCAATATTTTCAATCCTCGCGTTCCCACGATGCCAAGACCAACGAATTGGTTTCACGCATTAACGACGTAGAATTGTTCGTTACCGACAACGAAATCGAAGCTCTCGCGCTTGAATGCAATCTGATAAAAAAACACCGACCGCCTTTCAATATTTTGTTGAAAGATGACAAGCAATATCCGCACATCAAAATCACCAAAGAGAAAGCGCCTCGCGCCATCATCGCGCGGAAAATTATTAAAGATGGCTCGCGCTACTACGGTCCTTTCCTGCCGCCATCGCTTGCTTATCAAACCCTCGATTTGATCAATCGCAATTTTCAACTCCGCACCTGCACGATGGAGATTGACGGTAAGGCTGACCGCCCCTGTCTTGAATATCACATCAAGCGTTGTCTGGGACCTTGCGTCAAAGATTTATGTACGATCAAGCAATATGATGAGGCGGTTCGTGATGTCGAGTTGTTGTTGCAAGGCAAGACCGCCGATTTAGAAGAGACGTTGAAAGAACGCATGATGCGCGCTTCGGATGAACTCCGATTTGAAGCCGCAGCACGCTACCGTGACCAGTTGAAAACCATCAGCAAACTTGGCGAACAGCAAAAGATGATGACGGTTTCTGGCGAAGACATAGACATTTTCGGCTATTACCGCGAGGCTCACCAATTGGCTCTGTCGCTATTTACCATGCGCGAAGGGAAAGTCGTAGGGAAACGCGAATTCTTCTGGGAAGATATCACAGAGCCTTTCAATCCTTCGGTGTTCATTGAACAGGCGTTGAAGCAATACTACGCCGCAGGGCATTATGCGCCGGGCGAAGTCTCCGTACCCGTAGATTTTGATGACCGCAAATTACTGGAAGAATTTCTAAGCGTTCAACGCGGCAGGCGCGTTCATATTGTTTCGCCGCAGCGCGGTGTGAAGCGCGATTTGATAGACCTTGTGGAAAAAAACGCGCGCTTGAATTTCGACCAACGCTTCAGAGTTCAACGCCCTGATATGTCAAAAGTCTTGCAGGAATTGCGCGAAGCCTTAGAGTTGCCCGAATTGCCCGCGCGCATAGAGTGTTTCGACATTTCCAATATTCAAGGCAACGAGAACGTCGCTTCAATGGTGGTGTGCGAAAACGGTGTGATGAAAAAAGCTGATTATCGAAAATTCAAAGTGCGTTCAGTCGAAGGCGTAGCCGATGATTTTCAATCCATGTACGAAGTCGTAGGTCGCCGCTACGGTCGTTTATTGCGCGAAGAAAAAGCGTTGCCGAGTCTGGTTTTGATTGACGGTGGTAAAGGGCAATTGGCGGCGGCGGCAAGAGCTTTGCACGAGTTGGGACTGGAGGCTTTGCCTACAGCATCAATAGCCAAAAAAGAAGAGTTGTTGTTTGTCAAAGGTCGCTCGGAGCCTTACCGAATAGACCATCATTCGCCGGTTTTGCATTTGATTCAGATGATCCGCGACGAAGCGCATCGCTTTGCCGTCACCTATCATCGCAAACGCCGTGCGATGCGCGATTTCCAATCCGAATTGACTTCAATTCCCGGCGTTGGTGAAAAATTAAAGGCGCGGTTGCTGAGAAACTTCGGCAGTTTGAAAAGAGTTTCTGTAGCAAGTTTTGCCGAATTAAAACCCTTCGTAGGCGAACAACAAGCCCAACGCATCGTCGAACACTTCGCCGATTTGAAAAAGCTGGTAAAAGAGGAAGCAAGCGAGGAAGAGTTGCAACGACAAGATGAGATTGAATTACTAGAGATGGTAGAGCGTTCCCGTGAACAGATCAAAGATGGTCAAACCATATCGCACGAAGA
>JANMSG010000634.1:0-8285 GCA_031389065.1 Acidobacteriota bacterium
ATGTCTTCCGGAGATTGATGGATGGCGTAAAAGTTTGTTGCTCCGTGTTCAATATTAGAACCGCGGGATGCTACGATCTCGCGGACAAACTGATCCCACGGCGTGGTCGGCGCTCCAAGTGGTCGTCACAGCAATAGTTCGGTTATGGGATTGACGCAGTTCAGAAACGAACACTTCAAACTTCGCTCGCATGTCCTTCTCTTTCATCAAGTTTGTTTCTTAAAGCACTTACCGCTTTAACTTTTGTGGCACGGGGTTTGGTATAGGGGTGAGGGGAAATTGTACTTACCAGTGCCTCTGTCTGGTCAGAGCAAACAATTGAATGAAACAGACTGAGTGAGGAATTATGCAAAGATTGCGACAAGACCTGCGCTATGTATTTCGGCGGTTACGGAAAAGCCCCGGCTTTACGACCATCGCGGTTTTGTCTCTGGCCCTTGGCAGTTGCTCACAGGAGTGGCGCTGGTAGCCTGTTTCGTGCCGGCACGCCGTGCTGCGAAAGTTGATCCGATGGTGGCGCTCAGGTACGAGTGATTTTGCTTGAGTCACGAATCCATTTTTACTGACTGACCTGGCGAGAACGCCTCAGGTAGTCAATGAACAATAGAGAAGGAACGAAGGAAAACAGAGTATGGACAATTTAATTCAAGACACGCGGTACGGAATTCGAAGGTTAATCAAAGCGCCCGGCTTCACCGTCGTAGCGGTATTGACGCTGGCGCTCGGCATTGGCGTCAACACGGCGATCTTTTCCCTGCTCAACCAGGTGCTGCTCAGGGCCTTGCCCATACGCCAACCCGAGCAATTGGTCATTCTCTCTTCATCCGGTCCAAGGGAAGGACATATTAAGAGCGATGCGCCAGACAGCGGGGAAGCGTTTTCTTATCCGATGTATAAAGACCTGCGCGACAACAATCAGGTCTTCAGCGGCTTGCTTGGGCGCTACGCCGCTTCGTTGAACATAACCTTTCAGGGACAAACCGAACGCGTCGCAGGCGAATTGATCACCGGCAATTACTTCGATGTGTTGGGGGTAAGACCGGCTCTGGGAAGAACCTTGACGCCTGACGACGACCTGACGCCGGGCGCGCACACGGTGGCGGTGCTCAGTCACAGGTTCTGGGAGCGCCGGTTCGCCTCTGACGCGACCGTTTTGAATCAGACGATGGTCATCAACGGACAGATCATGACGATTGTCGGTGTGGCGCAACAGGGCTTCGCGGGTGTACAGGTGGGACAGACCCCTGACATCTTTATTCCTATGACGACGAAGGCGCAGATGACGCCGAACTGGGATGGCCTCAGCGACCGCAAAGATTACTGGATGACGATTCTGGGCAGGCTTGATCCGGCGCTCGGCCGCGCGCAGGCCGAAGAAGGTTTGAAACCTCTCTACCGTGGTCTGCTCGAAAGCGAAGCCCCGCTTCAGGGCAGCATGTCTCCTGAAAAGAAGGAGCAATTCCTTAGCCGCCCGCTCATCTTGCAGGACGGCTCGCAAGGGCGACAAATTCTGCAGACAGATACCCGTGAGCCTCTGCTGATGCTGATGGGCATGGTTGGTTTGGTACTCTTAATTACCTGCGCCAATCTTGCCAGCCTCCTGATTACTCGCGGCGTGGCGCGGCAAAAAGAGATCTCCATACGGCAGGCGCTGGGTGCGTCGCGCTTCCGCTTAGTCCGTCAATTGCTGGTCGAAAGTCTGGTGCTGGCGCTGGCCGGAGGCCTCCTCGGTCTGCTGGTCGCCGGTTGGACGCTTGCAGGACTCCTGCAATGGGTGCCGGAGGGCGAAGGGTTGGGCGGCATCTCTGCGGAACTCGATCTGCGTATGCTGGCGTTCAATTTCGCTTTGTCCATACTGGCAGGCCTCATCTTTGGGCTGCTTCCGGCGTTGAAGACCACCCGGACGAACCTTGCGGCGGCACTCAAGGATCAAGGAAGAAATGCTTCAACAGGGGTGGCGCACGCAGGGCTTCGCAAAGGGCTGGTTGTGGCAGAAGTAGCGCTGACAGTAGTGGTACTCGTCGCTGCCGGGTTGTTTGCGCGCAGCCTTTATAATCTCAAAAAAACCGACGTCGGCATGCGCACCGAACGCCTCCTCACGTTTTCCCTTGCGCCGGAACTCAACGGCTATAATCCAGCGCGTTCGATTGCCTTCTTCGGTCAGTTACAGGAGTCGCTCGCGGCGCTGCCGGGCGTTGAAGGCGTCAGTGCCGCCGAAGTCTCCCTCTTTTCCAACTCCGACTACGGGTCGAACGTCACCATCGAAGGCTACACCCCGGGCGAAGAAGAAAGGATGGACGTCGGCAGAAACATTATCGCGCCCGGCTACTTTTCAACGCTGGGTGTGCCGCTCATCGCGGGTCGTGAATTTACCATACAGGACGGTGCTCAGAGTCAGAAGACAGCAATCATTAACGAGTCAATGGCGCGACATTACTTCGGCGAAGCCAGTCCTCTGGGGCGGCGTATGAAGTTCGGCGGCCCGAAAGGTACGCTCGATATGGAGATCGTCGCGGTTGTCAAAGATAGTAAGCACACCAACGTGCGCTCGAAAGTCAAGCATTTCGTCTATACCCCCTACCCCCAAAGACCCAAGCTGGGAGAGATGACTTTCTACGTGCGCACCACGCAGAAACCCGAAGCGATGGCAGCGACCCTGCGCCAGGAGGTCGCCCAACTTGACGCGAGCCTGCCGGTCTTTAATCTGAGAACGCTCAGCGAACAGATTGATGAGTCCATCTTCAATGATCGTTTCCTGGCGCTGCTTTCGTCAGCTTTCGGTCTGCTTGCAGCGATGCTTGCGGTCATCGGCATCTACGGCGTGATGAGTTACACCGTCACCCAGCGCACTCAGGAGATTGGCATACGCATGGCTTTAGGCGCGCAAACCCGTGATGTGCTGAAGCTGATTGTGAAGCAAGGCATGTGGTTAGCGGGAATCGGCGTAGGCATCGGCTTAAGCGCTTCGTTCGCCTTGACGCGGCTGATGAAGAGTCTGCTCTACGGGGTCAGTGCAACGGATACGCTGACTTTCATAGGAGTTTCCGTGTTGCTTGCGAGCGTGGCGTTTGTGGCCTGTTATGTGCCGGCGCGGCGGGCTGCTCGTACAGACCCTATGGTCGCGCTCAGATATGAATAAACTGATTTTAGATTTTGGATTTTCGATTTTCGATTCCGGTCTTGCCGTAGACCGTATTAGAAGAAGGCGAAACGCTGAAAGGTAAGGCGGGAAATCTTTTCTCAGTCAATCCAAAATCTAAAATCTAAAATCTAAAATTAAGAAATGAGGTACAACGATGTTTATCAAGTTAGCGAAATCTTTACTGTTTGCTTTTTCTCTGCTGCTTTTTTCCACGATCTTGCAAGGCAATGTCAGTCAGGCGACAGCCTCTTTGCAATCCACATCCATACATCAGGATTCAAAAGATGGCAACAGCAACTGGACGTGGAGTCATTCCGATAATGGCTATCGCGTCAAGGTACGCATCAACGGCAAGGTCGAGTTCAATGACGAGTACACGGAGATTGTCAGCCTTACAAACGGCGGCTCACTCTCCATTCTCGAAGAACGCAATGGCATGACGCGAAAGTTCGAAGCGAGCCTTTCTACAGATGGCAGCATAAAGCGTTCCTACTACGTTCAAGATCAATTACGAGCGCTCGACGGAGAGGGGCGAACCTGGCTGAATCGTATGCTTTTAGACACCGTGCGGCAAAGCGGCTATGACGCAAAAGCCAGGGTTCAACGCCTACTGAAACAGCGCGGCGCAAATGGAGTGCTCGAAGAAATCTCACAAATCAAAAGCGACCACGCCAAGAAAATCTACTTTGTCGAATTGTTGAGTACCGGCAATCTCGATGCCGGCACGGCTCAGAGGGTCATGCAACAGGCGACTCGCGAAGTCTCTTCTGATTACGAAAAAGCGCAAATCCTCACCAAAACCGGCGAGCTTTTTCTCAACCACGAAGCCCTTCGAGCCGCCTATTTGGAAGGCGTCAACTCCATCTCCTCCGACTATGAAAAAAGTCGCGTCTTACAAGCTCTGTTGAAGCGCGATGATCTGAGTAAAGCAACCATAGAACAAATCATCAAAGCTTCTCGCCTGATTTCGTCCGACTATGAAAAAACGCGCGTGCTGATGAAAGTTGCTTCCCTGGGCGCAAATGATGAAGCGATCTACAATGCTCTTTTAGAAGCCTCGAAAACCGTCGGCTCCGATTATGAAAAAGCGCGTTTGTTGTTGAAAGCCGCAGAAGTGTCCAGCAACAATGAAGCGGCTCGCAATGCCTATCTGGAAGGCGTTCGCACGATCTCTTCCGATTATGAAAAAGGGCGCGTTTTGCAGGCTTTGTTAAAGCAGGAAAGCATCAGCAAAGAGACTCTCAAACGCATCATCACGGTTGCCAGTTCCATTTCATCCGATCACGAGGCAGCGAATGTGCTCGTCAAAATTGCGGCACTGTCATCAGGCGATGAAGCAATCCGCAATGCTTTGGTTGAAGCTTCAAAAAGTATTTCGTCCGAACATGAACGCGGACGCGTGCTCAATGCGGTTTTCAAAAAATGAAATTTCCGCAATCGCCTGCCAAGCTGAAATGGTGGCGCTCAGATACGCATGAAAGTCTCGGAGGTGGATTGCAGGACGATTTCAATAAGCGCGGAAACGAGTGTAAGAAATGATTACCTTAAGAAATATCGAGAGAGATTTTTCATACGGAGCAGAGAAAAACCCTGTGCTGCGAGGGGTTGCGCTCGACATTGTTGAAGGCGAGTTCTTAACCATTATGGGACCTTCAGGGGCAGGCAAATCCACCCTCCTGCACATACTGGGTATGCACGATAATTCGTGGACCGGCGAGTATTTCTTTCTTGATCAGGCGGTGCATACTCTCAAGCCGAAAGAACGCGCCGAACTCAGAAACAAGAATATTGGCTTTGTCTTTCAAAGTTATCATTTGATAGACCAATTGACGGTCTATGAAAACCTTGAAGTGCCGCTCTCTTATCGCGACATGAAAAAATCGCAGCGTGAAGTCGTCATCAATGAAACGCTCAATCGCTTTCAGCTTAGTGATAAGAAAAAATTGTATCCGAGCAAATTATCCGGCGGCATACAGCAATTGATAGGCGTGGCGCGCGCTGTCATTGCCAATCCCAAAATGATTCTCGCCGACGAGCCGACAGGCAATCTCCATTCTGACCAAGCCAGAGAGATTATGGAGATGTTCAAGAAACTCAATGAACAAGGAACGACGATCGTTCAAGTGACGCATTCGGAAATCAATGCTTCGTACAGCCAACGGGTCATCAGTCTTGTAGATGGGCGAGTTGTCAAAGAGAGTGTCAACCGCTTGGCGGGGAGAAACGATGTCTCTCAGATGTAAAGGACATAACGAGCGCAATGCAGAATGAGGATTGATATAGGAATCCTAAAGGTAGCGCAGACTGGACAGTCTACGCTACCGCGCGCGCGCCAAGAATCATTGAGGAAAGCTATAGTTGATGAAAAAGTTTGTTGATAGAGATTGAAAGCCATCGAACTTCATCATCAGCAATCTGAACGCTACGATAGAAAGAGGTTTAAAACATGGAGAATTTTCTACAGAACATTCGCTATGGAGCCAGAATCCTGTTGAAAAAACCAGGATTCACTTTAATTGCTGTGATCACGCTTGCCTTAGGGATTGGCGCCAACACAGCGATTTTCAGCGTCGTCAATGCAGTGCTTCTGCGCCCTCTGCCATACCCTGAACCGCATAGACTGATGTGGATAGGGCAAGTCTATAACGGTAATCAGCAAGCTGCAGGTGAGCCGAAATTTCTATTCTGGCGCGAGCATAGCCAGGTCTTTGAAGCGCTGACGGCGACTTCAGGATTTGGCGGCGCGAGCGGCAATCTGGCGGGCGGCAATGAGGCTGAACATGTTACAGGCGTGCGCGTCTCGCAGGATTTCTTTCGTGTGCTTGGCGTAGAACCTGCGCTTGGTCGCGCCTTCACAGAAGCCGAAGATGCACCTAATGGTGAGCCCGTAGCGATCTTGAGCGATGCGTTATGGCACAGATCATTTGGAGCGGACAAAAATGTAATCGGCAGGAACATCACGCTCAACGGCGAAAACATACTGGTTGTGGGGGTAATGCCGCGGCAGTTTCATTTCGCTTCTGGAGTAGACCTTTTCATACCGATGCGCGCCAAACCGATGGCCAACCACGACGCCAATGCAACCGTGATCGGCAGGCTCAAACCCGGCGTCACCCAGGCGCAGGCGCAGGCGGAGATGACCCAGATCGCCGAACGATATCGCGCCCTTTTTCCGAAAGCGATGGCTGAAAATGAGACCGTAGGGGTGCATCCCTATCGCGAATTGTTCATCAACGATGTGCAAAAATACCTATGGATTCTCTTGGGAGCAGTCGGTTTTTTGTTGCTGATTGCCTGTGCGAACGTCGCCAATTTGCAACTCACACGCTCGACAGCAAGACAAAAAGAGATGGCGGTTCGTCTGGCGCTGGGCGCAAGCGGCGGACGTATCATCCGGCAGTTGCTGACGGAGGGCTTGTTACTGGCGTTTTGCGGTGGCATCGCGGGATTGTTACTGGCGATGTGGGGCACGGAGTTACTCATCGCAAGCTTGCCGGGAAACTTGCTGCCGAACGTCACAAATGTCGGTTTCGATTGGCGTGTGTTGAGCTTTGCCTTGATAGCGACGATGGGTACAGGTGTGTTATTTGGACTCGCCCCTGCATTGCAGGCGATACGTGTTGATGTCAACACGACGCTCAAGGAAGGCGCGGGCAAAGGCGCTGCGGGCGCTGCACGCGGACGATTGCGAAATGCGCTGCTTGTTGTGGAGGTGGCTCTATCGCTTGTGCTGCTCGTCGGCGCTATGCTGCTGATTCGTACCTTCGTCAATTTGCAGCGCGTCGAACCCGGCTTTGAGGCGCAGAATGTCTTGACCTTTCAAATCGCGCTCAATGGCGAACGCTACAAAACGACCAGTCAAGCGGCAGCCTTTTACAGCGAGGCGCTCGAACGCATCAACAGCTTGCCAGGCGTTGAAGCCGCAGCCGTCACCAGCACCTTGCCCCTGAATGCCCAATTCAATATGCCTGTCACTTTCTCTGATAATCCGAAGGCGCAAGAGAATGCGCAATTTCGCATGATTACGCAGGACTATTTTCGCGTGATGAAAATCAAGGTGCAACAAGGGCGCACTTTCACAGACGAGGACAAGGCCGGCACGCAACCGGTTATCATTGTTAACGAAGCTTTTGCGCGGCTATATTTCCAAGAGGCGAATCCATTCGATCAGCAGTTGACCATCGGGCGCAACACGCTTGACCCGCCTCGCCAAATTATCGGCGTGGTGGGTGATACAAAGCAGTCTGGTATGGACAAGGCTGCGCCGCCCATGATCTTCGTGCCGTTCGCGCAAGTCTCTGACAGACTGATGGCGATTGCCAGAACCTTCGTTTCTTCATACATCACTGTGCGCACGACGGCGGCGCCGCTCGCTGTAAGCAATGCTGTGAAACGTGAAATCAATGCCGTTGATGCAACGCTGCCGCTGTCACAGATTCGTTCAATGGAACAGATCGTTGCCCGTTCGGTCGCGCCGCAACGATTCAATATGTTGCTCATCGGTTTGTTTGCCGGATTGGGAGTTTTGCTGGCAGCCGTCGGAGTTTATGGTGTCATCTCTTATTCGGTTGCTCAACGTACCAATGAGATTGGCATACGCATCGCGCTTGGCGCGCGTTCGGCAGACATTGTTCGCCTGGTTTTGAAACAAGGTTTAGGAATGGCTCTGCTCGGTGTTGCGCTAGGACTGCTGGCAGCCTTTGCGCTGACGCGATTGATATCGAGTCTGTTGTTTGGGGTCAGCGCCACAGATGCGCTCTCCTTCATTGCGGTATCGGCAATTTTGGCAGGAGTGGCTCTCCTTGCCTGTTTGGTGCCGGCGCGACGAGCGGCTAAAGTTGACCCGATGATCGCGCTGCGTTACGAGTGAAACAACTGCGGGTTATAAAATGCGGATTGCGGATTGAATGCTCTGGTTAAGAACTGCTTGGCAAAAAGTAGGTTCCGTAATCTGCAATCCGCATTTTGCAACCCGTCAGGAAAAAGAGGGGAACGAGGGAGAAACGATTTCAAGCCTTGCGCTATGACGCGCAGAGCAACAAAAACTGACCCGATGATTGCGCTTCGATATGAATGAGGAGGGCTTGCATGAGCTTGCTTGAGGTTTACGAAGGACGGCTGGCGTGGACTGATTATCTCACTC